>NZ_JBEZLA010000050.1:0-57603 GCF_040651925.1 Streptomyces sp. NPDC048349
ACCGCGGCGCGCCCCCCCGCACGCGCGCCCCCCCGCGGCCGTTTCCGCCGTGACGGGGCTGCCGTGCGGGGCGGCTCAGACGGTGGTGACGACCTCGTCGAACGACAGGCGCGGGGAGCGCGGGAACCAGGCGTCCTCGCCCGGCTTGCCGATGTTGACGATCATCAGCGGGGTGTGGTCGGCGTCCAGGAACTCCTTCTGGATGCCGGCGAGGTCGGCGCCGGTCATCGGACCCGCGGCCAGGCCGGCGGCGCGGACGCCCACGATGAAGTACGCGGCCTGCAGCGCGGCGTTGAGCAGGGCGGACTGTTCGCGCACCGGGCGCTCGGCGAAGAACATGTCCTTGGCCTGCGGGAAGTGCGGCAGCAGGGCCGGGAGCTCCTCGTGGAACTCGTTGTCCGCGGAGAGGATCGCGACCAGCGGCGCGGCGGCGGTCTTGGCCTGGTTGCCCTCGGCCAGGTGCTTCACGAGGCGCTCGCGGGCCTCGGGGGAGCGGACCAGGGTGATGCGCAGCGGGGTCTGGTTGAAGGCGGTGGGGCCGAACTTCACCAGGTCGTAGATGGCCTGCACCTGCTCCTCGGTGACCGGCTCGTCGGAGAACGAGTTGGCCGTGCGGGCCTCGCGGAACAGCAGGTCCTGCGCGGCGGAGTCAAGAACGAGAGACATCGGAAAGCCTTCTTCCATACGGGGGTGAAGCGATGTCCCCGACTCTACGGCGGAAGTAGGTGAATTTTCAACTAAATGGGTGGGGTGGGTGACCGGAATCACCGTGGGGGCACGGTGGAGCCGGGGGATCTGCCGGAGCGCGAGGCGCCGGCCGCGGGCTCACTCCTGCTCGCCGGCTCACTCCTCCACGCCGGCCGCTGGCTCGGGGCTCACTCCTCCTCGGCGGCTCGGGGCTCGCTCCTCCTCGGCGGCCCCGGGCGCCGGTCCGGGCTCACTCCTCCTCGGCGGCCGCGTCGCGCGCCGCCAGCGCCGAGTCCAGCCGGGCCCTGGCCCCCTCCAGCCAGTGCCGGCACACCTTCGCCAGCTCCTCGCCGCGCTCCCAGAGCGCCAGCGAATCCTCCAGCGAGGTCCCGCCGGCCTCCAGCTTGCGGACGACCTCGATGAGTTCGTCCCGGGCCTGCTCGTACCCCAGTGCCGTCTCGGCCTCTGCCATTCCCCGTGCCACCTCATGTGTGTAGTGCAACGACTTTGTTGCGGCAGTATGTCGCCGCCACCGCCCGCTATTCCGGGGCGGCGACCCGTACGGAGAACTCTCCCTCCGCCACCCTCGCGCGCAGGGGCTCGCCCTCCGCGACCTCCTCCGGGGAGCGCACCACGTGCCCGTCGGCCCGCTGGAGCACCGCGTAGCCCCGCTCCAGGGTCGCCGCGGGCGACAGCGCCACCACCCGGGCGAGGGTGTGCGCGAGCTCCGAGTCGGCCCGGTCCAGCAGATGGCGCAGCGTCCGCCTGCTGCGCCCGAGCAGGGCCTCGAGCTCGTCCTCGCGGGTCTCCACCATCCGCTGCGGGTGGACGAACACCGGCCGGGCCAGCGCGTGGGCGAGACCGCGCTCCTCCCGGTCCAGCAGCCCGCTCACCGCGCGCAGCCCCCGGCCCTGCAGCTGGCGCACCCGCTCCAGCTCCTCGCCGACGTCCGGGACCACCTTCTTGGCCGCGTCGGTGGGCGTGGAGGCCCGCAGGTCCGCGACCAGGTCCAGCAGCGGGGAGTCCGGCTCGTGGCCGATCGCCGAGACCACCGGCGTACGGGCCGCCGCGACCGCCCGTACGACCTGCTCGTCGGAGAAGGGCAGCAGGTCCTCCACGCTGCCCCCGCCCCGCGCCACGATGATCACGTCGCACTCGTCGAGGGCGTCGAGCTCCTTGACCGCCTGGACCACCTGGGGCACCGCGTGCACCCCCTGGACGGCGACGTTGCGCACCTCGAAGCGGACCGCCGGCCAGCGGCGCCGGGCGTTCTCCAGCACGTCGCGCTCGGCCGCCGAGGCCCGGCCGACCACCAGCCCGATCAGCTGCGGCAGGAAGGGCAGCGGCTTCTTGCGGTCCAGCGCGAACAGGCCCTCCGAGGCCAGCGACCGCTTCAGCCGCTCGAGCCGGGCCAGCAGCTCCCCGATGCCCACCGGCCGTATCTCCGTGGCCCGCAACGACAGCTGGCCGCGCGGGGCGTACCACTCGGGCTTGGCCAGCAGGACGACGCGCGCACCCTCCGACACCACGTCCGCGACCTCGTCGAAGACCTGGCGGAAGCAGGTCACGCTGACCGAGATGTCGTGCGAGGGGTCGCGCAGCGTCAGGAAGACCACCCCCGCCCCCGGCCGCCGCGACAGCTGCGTGATCTGCCCCTCCACCCACACCTGGCCGAGCCGCTCGATCCAGCCCCCGATGAGCCGGGACACCTGGCCTACCGGCAGCGGCGCCTCGGCCGACGTATTCAGACCCATGGACGCAGGCTAGCGGGCGGCGCTGACAGCGTCTCAGGCCCGGGTGCCGGTGTCGGTCCCCGTGCCGGTCCCTGTGCCGGTCCCTGTGCCGGTCCCGGTCCCTGTGCCGGTCCCGGTGCCGGTCCCCGCGTCGGTCCCGGCACCCGGGCCGCGGTGGCCGCGCTGCACCACCAGCAGCCCCAGCCCCACCGCCAGCCACACCGCTCCCACCGCCTGCGCCGTCCAGGAGGCCTCCGCGATCACCGCGACCGTCACCGCCGCCCCCAGCACCGGAACCACCAGGTGCTTCCACCAGCTGGGCGGGCCCTCCCGGCGCCGCACGACGAACCAGCCCACCACCGAGGCGTGCAGCAGCGTGAAGGCGACCAGCGCCCCCACGTCGACGACCGACACCAGGTGGTCGAGCCCGTCGTCGCGCCGCGCCGCCCACACCGCCGCGACCAGCGTCACCGTGGCCGCCACCAGCAGCGCCGGCCGCGGCGTGCCGTCCGAGGTCCGCGCGAGCACGCGCGGCAGCCGCCGCTCCCGTGCCATCGCGAACAGCAGCCGCCCGGCGGCCGCCTGCCCGGCCAGCGCCGCGAACGCCGCCCCGATCGCCTTGGAGACCGCCACCAGGTCGTGCAGCCAGGCCCCGACCGAGGCCTCCACCGCGTTGTAGAAGGCCGGCCCCTGCTGCCCCGGCTCGGCCGCGAGCTCCGCCGAGGTGACCGGGCTGAGCAGCGCCACGAGGTAGGTCTGGGCGATGAACAGCACCCCGGCCAGCCCCAGGCAGAACAGCAGCGCCCGGGCCACCCGCGCCGAGCCCCCCGTCACCTCCTCGGCGAAGGAGGCGATCGCGTCGAAGCCCAGGTACGACAGCACCGCCACCGACACCGCGCCCAGCACGGCGGCCATCGAGAAGCCCAGCGAGCCGTCGCCGGTCAGCGGGGACAGCCAGCCGCGCTGGGCCCCGTCCCGGACCAGGACGGTCACCGCGGCGACCAGGAAGACCAGCAGCACCAGGATCTCCATGGCCAGCACGGCGAAGCCCACGCGGGCGGCCGCCCGTACGCCCCACAGGTTCAGCAGCGTCGTGACCACCACCGCCAGGGCGGTCCACACCCACCGGGAGACCTCGGGCACCAGCGCGTTCATCGCGATCCCCGAGAACAGGTAGGCGACCGCCGGGATCAGCAGGTAGTCGAGCATCGCCATCCACCCCGCGATCAGGCCGGGCCCCTCGCCCAGACCCTTGCGGGCGTAGGTGAAGACCGAGCCCGCCTGCGGGGCGACCCGCACCATCTGGGCGTAGGAGAAGGCGGTGAAGCCCATGGCGACCGTCGCGACGAGGTAGACGAGGGCGACGGCTCCGTGCGACCTGGCGTCCAGGGTGCCGAAGACCCCCACCGGGGCCATCGGCGCGATGAAGAGCAGCCCGTAGACGACCAGGTCGCGAAAGCCGAGGCTCCGCCGCAGTCCGGCCGGTTCCGTACGGGGCTCCGTCACGGACGCCATCGTTCCTCCGGGGGATGGGTGGTACGGACATTCGCCCCAGTCTCTGCCGAACGGGCGACGCCCGGCCTGCTGGAGACCCCCGTACGATGGAGCCCATGACTGCTCCCGCTTCCCGCCGTGTCCTGCTCGCCGCCCCCCGCGGCTACTGCGCGGGCGTGGACCGAGCCGTGATCGCTGTCGAGAAGGCTCTCGAGCAGTACGGTGCGCCGGTCTACGTCCGCCACGAGATCGTGCACAACAAGTACGTCGTCCAGACGCTGGAGAAGAAGGGCGCCATCTTCGTCGAGCGGACGGAGGAGGTGCCCGAGGGCTCCATCGTGATGTTCTCGGCGCACGGAGTGGCGCCGGTGGTGCACGAGGAGGCGGCGCGCGGCAAGCTCGCGACGATCGACGCGACGTGCCCGCTGGTCACCAAGGTCCACAAGGAAGCCATCCGGTACGCCAACGAGGACTTCGACATCCTCCTCATCGGCCACGAGGGCCACGAAGAGGTCATCGGCACCTCCGGCGAGGCCCCGGACCACATCACGATCGTGGACGGTCCGGACGACGTCGCCAAGGTCGAGGTGCGCGACGAGTCCAAGGTCGTCTGGCTGTCGCAGACCACCCTCTCGGTCGACGAGACCATGGAGACCGTCGACGCGCTGAAGACGAAGTTCCCGCTCCTCGTCTCCCCGCCCAGCGACGACATCTGCTACGCCACCTCCAACCGGCAGGCGGCCGTCAAGGCGATGGGCGCGGACTCGGACCTGGTCATCGTCGTCGGCTCGAAGAACTCCTCGAACTCGATCCGGCTGGTCGAGGTCGCCCTCGACGCGGGCGCGCGCGCCGCGCACCTGGTCGACTTCGCCAGCGAGATCGACGAGGCCTGGCTGGAGGGCGTCACCACCGTCGGCCTGACCTCGGGGGCGTCGGTGCCGGAGGTGCTCGTCGAGCAGGTGCTCGAATGGCTGGCGGAGCGCGGCTACGCGGACGTCGAGATCGTCAAGACGGCGGAGGAGTCCATCGTCTTCTCCCTCCCGAAGGAGCTGCGCCGCGACCTGCGGGCCGAAGCGGCCGAACTGGTCGCCGACAAGTAACTCCTTTCGTACGGTATGTCCATGCAGATCATGGGTGTGGACATCGGCGGTTCCGGGATCAAGGGCGCTCCCGTGGACCTGGACCGCGGCGATCTGGCGCAAGAGCGCCACAAGGTACTGACACCACAGCCGGCCACCCCCGACGGGGTGGCCGGCTGTGTCGCGGAGGTGGTCCGCGCCTTCTCGTGGACCGGCCCGGTCGGGGTCACCTTCCCCGGGGTGGTCACGGGCGGCGTCACCCGTTCGGCCGCCAACATGGACAAGCGGTGGATCGGCACCGACGCGGCGGTGCTGCTGTCGCGCGAGCTGGACGGCCTGCCGGTCACCGTCCTCAACGACGCGGACGCGGCGGGAGTCGCGGAGATGACGTACGGGGCCGGGCGCGGGCGCGGCGGCACGGTCATCATGCTCACCCTGGGCACGGGCATCGGCAGCGCCCTGTTCACGGACGGGCGGCTGGTCCCGAACACGGAGCTCGGGCACCTCGAGCTCAAGGGCCACGACGCGGAGACGCGGGCGTCGGTGAAGGCCAAGGAGGACGGCGACCTCACGTGGGAGCGCTGGGCGCACCGCGTCCAGAAGTACCTGGCCCACGTGGAGATGCTGTTCTCCCCGGACCTCTTCATCATCGGAGGCGGCGTCAGCCGCAAGCCGGAGAAGTTCCTGCCGCTGATCGAGGGCATCCGGGCCGAGATCGTTCCGGCGGAACTCCAGAACAACGCGGGCATCGTGGGAGCGGCGATGGCGGCGCGGACCCCGGCACAGGGGGCTCCTTCCGGCGTCTAGGCCACGCGCCGGGGCAGGCGCCGCCGCCCGATGAGCACGGCCTTGCGCACGACGGCGATCAGGGCCGCGACCAGGGTCCCCGCGTACAGCCAGCCCGCGTGCAGGGACAGCGCGGACACGAGCCCCATCAGCTGACCGCCGAAGCCGCCGGAGCCGCCCGAGATGGGCCAGACTCCGGCGGCGAAGGCGATGGGGACGGTGATCGGGGCGGTGATCAGGTCGGCGGGCCGTACCCACAGGGCGGTGGCGGCCGCGACGGGCAGGAACAGCAGCCCGTAGACGAAGAGCGAGGAGCCGAACAGCAGCCAGGAGATCCCGGCGGCCAGCAGCGTCCCGGCGCAGGCGAAGAGCCCGCCGCCGAGCCCGGTCAGCCGGGGCCGGGGCATCCGCCGCTTGTAGGGGGGCAGCGGGCCGCGGCCCTGGACGGGCACGGCCGCGGGCCGTGGCCCCCTGCGCTGGGCAGGGGGTCGCCGCGGGTGAGGGGCCGGTCGCGTCCTGTATTGCTCCACGCCTCCCACGCTAGGCGGGGCGAGCGCGGTATCGGTGTGGGGACACGCGTACAACGACTGCCACTCATCGGAAAGTAAACTGTCCGGTGGCCCACCCCCGGGCCGCCGCCCCCTCCAGCTACGGGAAGTCGCCAACGTGTCGCTCACGATCGGAATCGTCGGCCTGCCGAATGTCGGCAAGTCGACCCTGTTCAACGCCCTGACCAAGAACGACGTGCTGGCGGCCAACTACCCGTTCGCCACCATCGAGCCGAACGTCGGCGTCGTCGGCGTCCCGGACGCCCGCCTGGCCGTCCTGGCCGGGATCTTCGGCTCGCAGCGCGTCCTCCCGGCGACCGTCGACTTCGTCGACATCGCGGGCATCGTGCGCGGCGCCTCCGAGGGTGAGGGCCTGGGCAACAAGTTCCTGGCCAACATCCGCGAGTCGGACGCGATCTGCCAGGTCATCCGTGCCTTCAAGGACGAGAACGTCGTGCACGTCGACGGCAAGGTCTCGCCGAAGGACGACATCGAGACGATCAACACCGAGCTGATCCTCGCCGACCTCCAGTCGATCGAGAAGGCGGTGCCGCGCCTGACGAAGGAGTCCCGCCTCCAGAAGGACAAGGTCGCGGTCCTGGCGGCGGTCGAGAAGGCCCAGAAGATCCTCGAAGCGGGCGACACCCTCTTCTCCCACGGCATCACGAAGGGCACGGAGCAGGGCGACCTCCTCCACGAGCTGCACCTGCTCACCACCAAGCCCTTCCTCTACGTCTTCAACGTCGACGAGGACGAGCTGACGGACGACGCCTTCAAGGCGGAGCAGAGCGCGCTCGTCGCCCCGGCCGAGGCGATCTTCCTCAACGCCAAGCTGGAGCAGGACCTCTCCGAGCTGGACGACGAGGAGGCCCTCGAGCTCCTCCAGTCGGTCGGCCAGGACGAGCCCGGCCTGGCCACCCTCGGCCGCGTCGGCTTCGACACCCTGGGCCTGCAGACCTACCTGACGGCCGGCCCGAAGGAAACCCGCGCCTGGACCATCAAGAAGGGCGCCACCGCCCCCGAGGCCGCCGGCGTGATCCACACGGACTTCCAGCGCGGCTTCATCAAGGCGGAGGTCATCTCCTTCGCGGACCTGGTCGCATGCGGCTCGGTCGCGGAAGCCCGCGCGAAGGGCAAGGCCCGCATGGAGGGCAAGGACTACGTCATGCAGGACGGGGACGTGGTGGAGTTCCGCTTCAACGTGTAGTCGTTTCGTTACTGGTTAATTCGTCAAACGTGCAGTGCAGAAGGGGTCGGACCCTGACAGTCCGACCCCTTCTGCATTCCCGTGCTGACTTGGTGCTGACTTTTCAGCCGCTTCGGGGCGGCGTGAGCTTGTCGAGGTCCAGGCTGACCTGGAAGGGCACCGGGCGTTGCAGGGTGCCCCGGAAGATCCCGGCGGGTGCGTAGGCGCCGGTGGGTTCGTCGAGCTCGTAGACGTGGACGACGGGTGCCCCGTCCTCGTCCTCGATGCACCAGTAGTGCGGGATGCCGGCCTCTGCGTACTTGCGGAGCTTTACTGTGCGATCGCGATGGGCGGACTCCGGGGATACGGCCTCCACGACGAGCTTCACGTCCTCCGGGGCGTACCAGGTGCGGTCGGGGTCGTAGGGCAGGTCCGTCAGCAAGAGGTCCGGCTCGGGGCGGTTGCGGGAATCGAGGCGGATCGTCATCTCGCGCTCGACCTCGAATCCGGCCGGTGCCTGCGCCATAAGCGTGGTGGTCAGGGCGGTGACGAGGCGGCCATGCCAGGACCGCTGGGGCGACATCATGAAGACGAGGGCTCCATCGATCAACTCGGTGTGGCGGGGTGCCTCGGGGAGGCGGTCGAGGTCCTCCGCGAACCAGCCTTCCGCGCGCGGCGGGCGCATCCAGTCGGGCAGTGCGGTCATGGCTTCACGGTAGCGGCCCGCAGCTCAAGCTGGAGAGCCAACGATCCCGGCCAGAGGAGTTTCGGCAACTTGCCGCGCCCTAACCGGCCACCCGCCTCACATCCGGCCATGAGCGACAGATCGCCACAGTGGTCATCTCCGTGGCGGCTCTCGTCTTCTCAACGACAGCCGCGTTTTGGGCCCTCGTCTACAACCGACGTCAGGCGAGAGCGGTCGCGCACGCCAACGCCCTCACAACGTGTAACCGGCTTGTTGCTGAACGCTAGGTATCCGTCAAGCGTGCAGTTCAGAAGGGGTCGGCGCCTGCGGGAGTCGGCCCCTTCGTCGTCACCGTGCTGGATGGGTGCTGGATTTTCTGACGTCGGATCAGCTGGGGTCAGGTGTCATAGACGGTGGAGCGATGCCCGACGTGTACGACCCAGACCACGAGCTCTCCGTCGTCGATGGTGTAGTCGACCCGGTAGTCGCCGACTCGCAGTCGACGGCGTTCCGGTTGCGACACGAGCGCGGTGGTGTTGAAGCCGAGGGGATCGCTCTCCAGCTCGGTCAGCTTGGCCAGGATGCGCAGCGCCATATCGCGCGGGATCTTCCGAAGCTCGGCCTGAGCCTCGGGCCGGAAGACGGTTCGGTACTCACTCACCGCGCGCCAGCGTCTCCCTCATGATGTCCTCGATCGGGATGCCGGGGGCCGGGTTGGCCATGCGCTCGTCGATGATCCGGTTGATCTCGCGCTCTTCCCACTCCTGGTACTTGCGCAGCACCTCGATGGAGACTACGGCGGCGACTTCCTTGCCTCGGCGCGTAATGACTGTGGGCACGTCGTCGCGGTCCGCGCGCTCCACCACTTCCGCCAGGTGGGCACGCACGTCTCGGATGGACTCTACGGGCAGCGGCTGCGTCATGCGCCCAAGCGTACCGAGTGTGCCATGTGTACACCACTCCGCTGGTGCTGGATGTGCTGGATGTGCTGGATGTGCTCGATGCACTCGCCCCGTGCCGGATGGGTGCTGGATGGCCACGTCCAGAGCCGCGGTTCAGGTCAGACCCATGTGCTGAACGTTCCGCTGCAACGGCTAAGACGTGCGGTGAAAGGCCGTCTGACCTGCGGCGGAGCGGGTTGGGCGGCCTTTGCGGTCCGCATAGAGTCCGTAGCCGGTCGACCCGAAGGCGGCGGCTGGTGCGAGGCTCGGCGCATCGGCTACTGCGGGTGTAGGTCGGTTCGGTCGATCCAGGTAGGGGCGACGAAGACGTCCTCGCCGACCGGTGCCTCGGTGGCTTCCAGCAGGGACCAGGCGCGGGCCTCTTCGACCAGGTGCTCCCAGGGCGCACTCCAGTCGAGCTGCCAGTCGAGGCCGGGGCCGGAGACGCAGTACGTACGGCCGGCGTCCACCCGCCAGAACTGGGAGTAGAGGATCAGCTGGGAGTGGTCGGCCAGGTCGTTGATGATCGCCGTGAAGTGGGCAGAGGGCCAGCCGGGGCTGTCCGCTCCGCTGTAGGTGCGCAGGTTCGCGGTCAGGGAGGGGACGACGGGGCTGCGGGCGCCGAGTTCCGTCAGAGCCCAGCGGATGCCGTCGGGCTCGGTCCAGTCCGGCGGGGTGGCCCGTTCCAGGCAGGCGCGGTAGGCACGGCGCAGGGCCTCGACCGCGGCGTCGATCTCCAGGCTCGCCAGGGCCACGGCCGCCCATTCGCGGACGGTCGGGTTGTCGCTCTCCAGCAGCCTGATGAGGGCGGGGCCACAGCGGGGGTCGCCCACCTCCTGGAATACCTCGATGGCGGTCAGCTGACCAAAGCCGCCGAGGGAGGGCAGCCCGTCGATGACGGCGGGGATGGCGTCGGAGCCGATCCAGATCAGTTCCGCGCGGGCGTCGTAGGACTCGTCCGCCTTGCCGTCGAGCTGTTGGACGAGGGCCTCGAGGGGGGACGTCATGACGTTGCCGCGTCGGCGCGACGCCAGAAGGTGGGAGCCACCAGCAGAGCGCCGAACGGTCGTCGGGCCACGGGACGCGGTCCTCGGATCCCAGTCCTCGAAGGAGTCGCGTCAAACGTGCAGGTCAGAGGGGGTCGGTCTCTCATGAGCCCGACCCCCTCTGCATTCCCGTGCTGACTTGGTGCTGACTTGAAAGCGTCCTGTCAGCCCGGCTGGTCGGGCGCCAGCTTGTCGAGATGCAGACTGATCTCGAACGGCAGGGATCGCTGGAGCGTGTGGTGGAAGATTCCCGCCGGCGCGTACGAGCCGGTCGGCTCGTCGAGCTCGTAGACGTGCACGGCGGGGACGGTGTCCTCGTCCTCGATGCACCAGTAGTGCCGGATGCCGGCCTCGGCGTACTTGCGAAGCTTGACCGTCCGGTTACGGTGGGCGGATTCCGGTGAGACTACCCCAATGACCAACTGGACGTCTTCGGGAGCGAACCAGGTGCAATCCGGGTCGTACGGCGCCGTGGTCACGACGAGGTCCGGCTCCGGACGGTTGCGGGCATCCAGGCGGATGGTCATCTCTTTGAGGTCGCCGGGCTAGAGGCCGCGGACCTCGGCGATCGTGAACGTCGTGGGGGTGCCCGTGCTCGGGGTCATGGGGCCGTCCTTGTCGAACTGGGAGCGGACCACCAGGGTGCGGCCGCGGGTGTGGCTGAGGGTCGTGGGGATCTGCAGGGACGGGTCCGTGATCGTGTGCAGCAGGCGGGCGCGGGTGCCGTCCGCGGTGAGCTGCCAGCGGGACAGCGTGTTGGTCGTGTTGTGCGCCACGCGCAGGGTGCCGTCGGGGGAGAGGGCGAGGCCGTCCGCGGCCTTGAGGTCGGCGCCGCCGAGGTCGACCCGGCGGACGGCGCCGGTGCGCAGGTCCACGCGGTAGAGGTCGCCCTCGACCATGTCGACGGTGAGCAGGTAGCGGCCCGCCCGGTCCGAGACGATGCCGTTGAGGCTGAAGCCGCCCGCGGGCCGGGGACGCAGGGCCGGGGTGAGGTCGTGGGCCGTGGTGAGGGCGCCGCTGCCGGCGGCCAGCTGGGCGGGGGTCACCCGGTAGACGACTCCGCGGATGCTGTCCGTCAGGTAGGCGGTGCCGTCGGGGGTGATCGTCAGGTCGTTGACGAAGCGGGGCGCGTCGCCGGGCACCTCGAAGTGGGCCAGGCGGGCCCCCGTCGCGGTGTCGTAGACGGCGACCCCGGCGGAGGAGTCCGTCACCCACAGGCGGCCCCGCGCGTCGACGCGCAGGCCGTTGGCCGTGTGGCGGCCGTCCGTGCCGGCGGGCAGGAAGACCTCCGCCTCGGACCGGCCGGGACGGGCCCGGTAGACGCTGCCGTCCGCGTACGAGCCGACGTACACCGTGCGGGTGAGGGCATCCGCGGCGATGCCCTCCGGGTAGACCTTCGCGCCGGGTATGGAGAACGCCGTGGATATGCGGGCGTCCGTGGACGCGCCGGACCGCGCCGCCGTCGGAAGGGGCGCGGCCGCACCCAGGGTCAGGGCCCCGGCCAGGGCGGTGGTCAGGGCAGTGGCCAGAAGCTTCATCAGGTGTCCTCTACTGATCGGGTGTAGGCGAATGTATGTGAGAGCTCTAATGCACGCAAGGGTCGGGGCCGTAGGATGCGCTCATGACCTCCATGGCCCCCGCGGAGCGCATCGGCTCGCACATCAAGCGCGCCGAGCAGGCGCTTCTGGCGGCGAAGAACGCCGCGTGCAAGCCGGCCGCAGTAACGGTTCCGCAGTACGCCGCTCTGCTGTGGCTGGACGAGAAGCCCGGCATCTCCGCCGCCGCGCTCGCCCGGTTGTGCGGGGTCACGCCGCCGACCATGAACACCGTGCTGAAGAACCTCCAGGAGCGCGGGCTCATCGAGCGCACGCCCCACGAGTGGCACCGCAACGTGCTGGAGACCCGGCTCACCGACGAGGGGCGCACGGCCTTGGAGCGGGCGGACTCCGGTGCGGTGCGGGTGGAGCGGGCGCTGGCCGCCGCGTTCACCGGCGAGGAGCGCGAGCAGCTCATCCAGCTCCTCGGCCGGTGTGCCGAGGTGCTGGAGGGGCAGCGCTAGGTCGTCCAGCCGCGAGCGGGCAGCCGCCCGTTTCGCGGAGGGTCGTTTTGCGGCGGGACCAGGCGGGTTTCCGGGCGCGTTTTTGCTCGGATTGGGAACTGTGCTGGGATTTCGCACATCAGGACGATGGGGTGGCCGCTGTGCCCCGCCGCCTCCTGCTGTGTTGTTCAGCCGTTCTGCCCCCGGCCCCCGGGGGCAGTCAAGACCGTTCGGAGCGAAGTCCGTGCACCACGACCCGTACCAGCCGGAGCCCAGGCGTTCCCGCCGCCTCATATGGATCAGCGCGGTGGCCGCCCTCGCGCTCGTACTCGGCGGCGGCGGATTCGCCGCCTGGAAGCTCGACTGGTTCTCCGGCAACGGTGAGGCCGTGAGCTTCGGCAAGGGCAGCACCCCGCCCCCGGCCGCCGCGGACCCGCAGGCGCCGAGCCAGTCCCCGTCCGGCAAGCCCTCGCCCTCCGGCGACCCGGACGTGCTCCTGCCGACGGGCCCGAAGGCCGACTTCAAGCAGACCACCAAGCTCGACGACGGCACGATCATCGCCAAGACCCGCCTCGCGGGCGCGAAGTCCGGCTTCGAGGGCGACGTGTGGGTGTGGGCGCCCAAGGAGTACGACGACCCGAAGTACGCCAAGAGCGGGTTCCCGGTGCTCATCGCGCTCCCCGGCGGCAACGGCTTCCCGGCGAACTACTGGTCCGACCGCAGCCTCGGCCTGCAGAAGGCCATCAGCGAAGGCGTCCAGGCCGGGACCAGCCTCCCCTTCATCGTGGTCATGCCGGTGCTCAACCCGGACAACAAGTACTACTACGACGGCGCCGACATCCCCGGCCAGCCCAAGATGGGCACCTGGATCGCCGAGGACGTCCCGGCGTTCGCCAAGGCCAACTTCCGTACCTACAAGTCGCGCGACGGCTGGGCCTTCATGGGCTCCTCCTCCGGCGCCTTCGTGGGCATGAAGACCGTCCTGCAGCACCCGGACAAGTTCAAGGCGGTGATCGCCAGCGGCGGCGAGATCGTCCCCGACTCCCCGCTCTGGAAGGGCCACCAGGCGGAGATGGACGCGAACAACCCGGAGAAGCTCGCGCAGAAGCTGATCGACACCAACGGGCCCGAGGTCTTCATCAACTTCCAGATCGGCACCAAGGAGAGCGGGAAGGAGCGGATGGCGAAGTTCGTGCAGACGTACGGCAAGGGCCCCGTCAAGACGACCATCCGCGACATCCAGAACGGCGAGCACAACGGCTGGCACTACGTCCGGGGCATGAAGGAGGGCTCCCTGGAGTGGATCAGCAAGGTGCTCAAGGCTCCGAAGCCCGACGCCGCCTGACCTGGCTCCGCCTGTCGCCGCCTGACCCGGCGCCTGTCGCCAAGCCCGGCTCCGCCTGACCCGGCGCCTGACCCGAAGCCCGACGCCGCCTGACCCGGCGCCCGCCCCGTCACGTCACATCCGTCCCGGGCAACCCATCCCGTCGTTCATACCTCTGTAAAGGGTGTAAGGGGGACCGATCGGTCCGGCCCGCGCTCCCACGTGAGCGCCGGAGAAGGAACGGGACAAATCCGTGCAGCATGACCAGCAAGGCGACGGCAGCCCCACGACCAAGGGCGGCCGTCGCCCCAAGCGCCTGCGCCTGCTCGTGATCAGCGGCGGCCTCGCGCTCACCCTCGCCGCCGGGGGCGGCGCCGTGGCGTACAAATACGGGCTCTTCTCGGACATAGGGGAGCCGGTCTCCTTCGGGAAGGTAGAGGCCAGGGAGACGGGCAGGGAGAAGGGCGAGGAGAAGGCCGCCAAGGCCTCCGACACCCGTCCGGGCGTACGCATGCCCACCGGCCCGAAGGCCGAGTTCGTCCGCACCAACCGGCTGCCCGACGGCACCCAGATCGGCCGCACCACGCTCACCGGCCCGAAGTCCGGGTTCACCGGCGACGTGTGGGTGTGGGTGCCCAAGGAGTACGACGACCCGAAGTACGCCAAGAGCGCCTTCCCCGTCCTGATCTCCCTGCCCGGCGGCCGCGGCTACCCCACGAACTACTGGGGGACGGGCCCCGGCCTCGGCCTGCAGAAGGCCGTGAGCGACGGGGCGAAGGCCGGCAGGAGCCTGCCCTTCATCCTGATCATGCCGGTGCACAACGCCGACACCAAGCACCACTTCGACGCCTCGGACATCCCCGGCCAGCCCAAGATGGGCACCTGGATGGTCGAAGACGTCCCGGATTTCACGAAGGCCAATTTCCGGACCTTCACCTCCCGCGACGGGTGGGCCTTCATGGGCTCCTCGGCGGGCGGATTCGGCGCCTTCAAGCACGTCCTGAAGTACCCCGACCGCTTCAAGGCGGCCATTGCGAGCGGCGTCGACATCGTCCCCGACTCCCCGCTGTGGAACGGAAACACGCAGGCCATGGACGAGAACAACCCCGAGAAGCTCGCCGAGAAGCTGATCGCGGCGGGCGGCCCGGACGTCTACATCAACTTCCAGATCGGCACCGCGGAAACCGGCCGCGAGAAGGCCGAGCAGTTCATGAAGGACTACGGCAAGGGTCCCGTGCACACCACGCTGCAGGTGATCCAGGATGGAGAGCACAACGGGAAGTCGTACGTACGCGGGATGCGGGAGGGCGCACTGGAGTGGATCAGCAAGGTGATGGCGGCACCTACACCCGAGCCCGGCGTGCGGTGAGCCCCGTGGTGAAGGGGGCGTCGGCGGCCGCCGCGGCGGGGATCGCGGCGGTGTGCGCCGTCGTGTTCCTCAAGACGCCCGGCGAGCGGCCGGTGCAGCCCTTCCCCACCGTCGGCGTGCTCATGGCGGGCGGCGAGCACTGGTGCACGGCGAGCGTGGTCGACAGCCCCCGGGGCAACGTCGTCGCCACCGCCGCGCACTGCGTGGCCCCGGCCGGCGAGGACGGGAAGCCGGGCGAGGTCGCCCACGACGGCCTCGCCATCGGCGAGCTCGCCTTCGCCCCCGCCTTCTCCGGCGAGGGCGCCGGCAGCCAGCCGCTGGGCACGTGGAAGGTCCGCTCGATCCACGTCGACGAGCGCTGGACGAAGTGGGGCGAGGACACGGCCGACTTCGCCTTCCTCACCATCGCGCCCGACGACGACGGGCGCAGCGTCCAGGAGGCCGTGGGCGGCCGCGCCGAGACCCCGAAGCCCGACTGGACCTCGGGGTACGAGCGGGACGTGACCGTCGTCGGGTACCCGGAGTCCGAGCACAACCCGCAGAACAAGCCCGTCTCCTGCACGACCCAGACCCGCCACGACGATGACGACCCGGACATGCTCTACATCAGCTGCGCCGGGTTCTGGACGGGGACCAGCGGCAGCCCCTGGATCGCCGACCGGGGCGGGCGGGACCGTCCCGGTCGGCTGATCGGGGTGCTGAGCGGCGGGGACACGGACGTGGACTCCACGGCCGCGCTGTTCGACGAGCACGCGAAGGCGCTGTACGAGCAGGCCGCGCGGGGCTGAGGGGGGAGCGGGGCGGGCTCGGGAGTCGCCGGCCCGCGGGCCCTGCGGGCCGCCGGACCGCCGGACCGCCGGGCCTTCCGCGGAGCCGGACCGCCGGACCCGCCGGGCCTTCCAGGCCGTCGGGTCTTCCGGGCCGCCGGGCGTCGCCGGCGCCGGGCCCGCAGATCCCCCGGGAGCCCCTCCCGCTACTTCTTGCGCTCCGTGCTGACGATCACGCCCACCGCCGCCACGACGATCGTGCCGCCCAGGAGGATCGGCCAGGTCAGGGCCTCGCCCAGGATCAGCGCGCCCAGCGCCACCGCCACCACCGGATTGACGTAGGCGTACGTGGACACCAGCGACAGCGGCGCATTGCGCAGCAGCCAGGCGTACGCCGTGAACCCGACGAGCGAGCCGAAGACGACCAGGTAGCCGAGGGCCAGCCAGGAGGCGGTGGAGTACGTCGCCGGGTCGAGGCCGCGGTGCTCACCGCGCAGCAGGCCGACGACCACTCCGCCGACCCCGCCCGCGAGCATCTGGTAGGCGCTGCCGGTGAAAGGATTCTCCGGAAGGCTGACCTTCGAGCCGGTGAACGAGCCCAGCGACCACAGCACCGACGCGGCCACCACCAGCAGCACCCCCGACAGCCGAACCGAGCCGCTGAGCCCCGGGCTGGTCAGTACCGCGAGGCCGGCCAGGCCCACCAGCACCCCGGCCAGGGTGCGCAGCGGCGGCCGGTCCCCGGAGCCCGCGCGCAGCAGCACCACCCACATCGGCACCGCGGCCACCAGCAGCGCGGCGAGCCCGGACGGCACCGAGGTCTCGGCGAGGACGACCAGACCGTTGCCGCCGAGGATCAGCAGCAGGCCGACCAGGACCGCCGAGCCGAGCTGCGCGCGGGTGGCCTTGAGCGCGGCCGGGCCCGACCGCCAGGCGACAGCGCCGGCCAGCAGCAGGCCGGCGGTGATGAAGCGGGCCCCGGCGGAGAGGAACGGCGGCATGGTCTCGACGACGATCCGGATCCCGAGGTAGGTCGAGCCCCAGACGACGTAGACCAGCAGCAGGGCCGTCCAGACCGCACCGGTGATCTTGCGGGGCGGGTTGGTGGTCGTGGACCGGCTCTCCACCGGGGTTGATGTGCGCATGGCCGGATCCTCTCAGCCCTGCAGCAGGCTGTTCAGCTCGCCGTACGGCAGGGAGCCCGCGAGCGGTGCGTACGTGCCGGTGGAGGCCAGCTCCTCGGCGGCGCGGCGGACCACGGCGTACGCGGCCTCGGCCACCCAGGACCCGAGGCTGACCCGGGCCACGCCGAGTGCGCCGAGCTCGGCGACGGACGGGGCGCCGGGGCCGACGAGGATGTTGAGCGGCGCGTCGATGCCCTTGGCGAGCTCGGTCACGGTCGCCGGGTCGGTGACGCCGGGCACGAAGATGCCGGTGGCTCCCGCGCGGAGGTAGGCGGCGGCGCGGGCCAGGGTCTCGTCGAGGCGGGTGGCGGGGTCGCCGAGGCCCCTCAGATACGTGTCGACGCGGGCGTTGATGTACAGCGGGACCCGGGCCGAGTCGGCCGCGGAGCGGGCGGCGGCCAGGCGCTCGGCGTACTCGGCGGGGTCACGGGCGCCGTCCTCGATGTTGATGCCGACGGCGCCGGCGGCCAGCACGCCGGTGACGGTCTGCGCGACGGCGGCGGGGTCGGCGCCGAAGCCGCCCTCGATGTCGGCGGTGACCGGGACGGAGACGGCGGCGGCCACGCGGGCGACGAGGTCGAGCGCGCGGTCGCGGGCCAGGGCGTCGCCGTCGGGCGACCCGAGGGACCAGGCGACGCCGGCGCTGGTCGTCGCGACGGCCGGCGCGCCGGCCGCCTCGACGATGCGGGCGCTGGCGACGTCCCAGGCGTTGGAGAGGGCCAGGGGCTGGGCCGGGGTGTGCAGAGCGGTGAAGCCTGCGGCCAGGCTCGCGAGGTCAGGGTTGGTGGTCATGGGGCCAGTTCAGCAGACGGGGCGGGTCGGGGCGCGCGGATTTCCGACGTGGAGGCCCGGCCGCCGCCACACTCGGGGGCCGGGGCGGCGGGGGTCGCGGCGGAGGGGGTCGGGTTATTTCGGGCCCGCGCCGCACAAGGGGAGGACCGCTGTGCGGCCCTGCAAGGGGTCCGTGGGGGACAGGGGCCCCACCGCCGCCCAGCACGCCGCCGCCGTCGGTTCGACGGACAGGCCGCGACGGGCCAAATCGGCCTGCGCCTCGCGCAGCCGGTCGTCCGGGACGGTGAGGAACGTGCCCCCCGACGCGCGGACCGCCGCCAGGATCTGCCGGGCCCGCGGCGGAGCCGGGATCGCGATGCCCTCGGCCAGGGTCGGCAGCTGCGCGACCGGCTCGGCGTCCTGGGCCCCGGCGGCGAACGCCGACGCCAGCGGAGCCACCGCTTCCGCCTGGACGGCGATCAGCGCCGGCGCCCGCACCCCGCGCCGGCCCAGCTCCTCCACCGCCAGAGCGGCCCCGAGCAGCAGGGTCCCGTTGCCCACCGGGACCACCAGCGCTTCCGGCAACCGGCCCGACATGGCCTCCCAGATCTCGTACACGTACGTCTTCGTGCCGTGCAGGAAGTACGGGTTGAAGACATGGCTCGCGTAGAACACCCCCGCCCCGTCCGCCGCCGCCCGGGCCGCCTCCGCCGCGGCCTCGCGGCCGCCGGGAACCACGCGTACGGCCGCCCCGTGGGCCCGGATCCGGCCGGTCTTGCGCTCCGAGGTGCCCTCGGGCACGAAAACTTCACAACTCAGCCCGGCGCGTGCGCAGTACGCCGCCACGGCCGCCCCCGCATTGCCGCTGCTGTCCGCCACCACCCGCCGCGGGGCGAGCCGCCGGGCCACCTCCGCCAGCATCACCGCGCCCCGGTCCTTGAACGACAGGGTCGGCATCAGGTAGTCGAGTTTGGCGTGAACCCGCTCCGCCAGCGGCACCATCGGAGTGTTCCCCTCCGCCAGCGACACGGAAAACGCCCCCGGCAGCGGCAGCGCGGCCGCGTACCGCCACAGCGAGTTCGGCCCGGCGGACGGTTCCAGCGCGCTGGCCGGATCCGGTGTGAAGTCGAGGTCCCAGGGTCCGGCACAGACGGGGCAGCACCAGGGGGCGGTCCGGACGTCCGCACGTGTGCCGTCCTCGGGGCAGAGGTATCCGGGGAGTGCGTGCGTCATGTGCGGAGCGCCTTTGCTCGATCATGGCGGGCGTGTGGCACGGATGTTACGCGTCGGCCGTCCTCTTGTGGTTGTCGGCGACGGTGGGTCAACCTTTCGGAGGCGAGAGCCCGTTGGGCCGACTGATTTGTCATGGGCATGGCTATCCCACGTGCCCGTGGGTCGGACCACAGGGCTCCGCTTCACCCCCCGCAGCGCACCACCTACGAGGAGGACCCCCCACATGTCCGTGATGCGTCACACCCGCCGGAAGCTCGCCGGCATCAGTGCGACCGCCGTCGTGGCCCTCGCGCTCGGCACGGCCGCGGCACTGCCCGCCTCGGCGGCCGACAACGGCCCGCAGGGCGTCATCGAGAACGCCGGCGTCGCCGGAGCCGTCCCCGGCAGTTACATCGTGACCCTGCACGACAACGCCGCCCGCTCCACCGCGGACAGCGGCAAGGCCGTCGCCGAGCGGTACGGCGCGAAGATCGACCGCACCTACAGCGCTGCCCTCAACGGCTACTCCATCGAGGTCTCCGAGGCGCAGGCCAAGAAGCTGGCCGCCGACCCGGCGGTCAAGTCGGTCGTGCAGAACCGCGTCTTCACCGTCGACGCCACCCAGCCCAACCCGCCGTCCTGGGGCCTGGACCGCATCGACCAGCGGGCGCTCCCGCTCAACCAGAGCTACACCTACCCCGACAAGGCCGGTGAGGGCGTCACCGCCTACATCATCGACACCGGCGTCCGCAAGACGCACCAGGACTTCGGCGGCCGCGCCTCCGACGGTTACGACGCGGTCGACAACGACAACACCGCCCAGGACGGCCACGGCCACGGCACGCACGTCGCCGGCACCGTCGGCGGCGGTGCGTACGGCGTGGCCAAGAAGGTCAAGATCGTCGGTGTCCGCGTGCTCGACAACAACGGCTCCGGTACGACCGCCCAGGTCGTCGCGGGCATCGACTGGGTGACGCGCAACGCCGTCAAGCCGGCCGTGGCCAACATGTCGCTCGGCGGCGGCGCGGACTCCGCGCTCGACACCGCCGTGCGCAACTCCATAGCCTCCGGCATCACCTACGCGGTCGCGGCGGGCAACGAGTCCACCGACGCCTCCACCAAGTCCCCGGCGCGCGTCGCCGAGGCCATCACGGTCGGCGCCACCACCAGCAGCGACGCGAAGGCCAGCTACTCCAACTACGGCTCCATCCTGGACATCTTCGCGCCGGGCTCGTCGATCACCTCCTCGTGGGGCACCGGCGACACCGCCACCAACACCATCTCCGGCACGTCCATGGCCTCGCCGCACGTCGCGGGCGCCGCTGCCCTCTACCTCTCGCAGAACCCGGCCAGCACCCCGGTCCAGGTCCGGGACGGCCTGGTGAGCGCCTCCACCCCGAACGTGGTGACCAGCCCCGGCACCGGCTCCCCCAACCGCCTGCTGAACGTGGGCACCGGCGGCACCGTCCCGCCCGGCCCGCGGTTCGAGAACACCGCCGACTACGCGATCAACGACAACTCGACCGTCGAATCGCCGATCACCGTCAGCGGAGTCGCGGGCAACGCCCCGGCGACGCTGAGCGTGCCGGTCGACATCAAGCACACCTACACCGGTGACCTGAAGGTCGACCTCGTCGCCCCCGACGGCACCGTCTACACCCTGCACAACCGCGCCGGCGGCAGCGCCGACAACATCATCAAGACCTTCACCGTCAACGCCTCCTCCGAGGTGGCCAACGGCGTCTGGAAGCTCCGGGTGAACGACAACGCGAACATCGACACCGGGAAGATCGACTCCTGGGCGCTCCAGTTCTGAGTCCTCGGGACCGGGGCACCGGGACCGAGTCCTCGACCCGGGCACCGGTCCTGAACGCAGGGACTGAACGCACGCGCTGAGCCGCGATGAACAGGCGGGGGCGACCGACAGGGCGGTCGCCCCCGCTGCGTACTATTCGCGCATCCGTTCGCGCCCCCTGTGATGGAGTCCGCCAGCCCGTGAGCACCCCGCCGAGCCCACCCCCCGGACCGGGCCACTCCTGGCCGCCGCCCTCCCCGCAGCCGGGATGGGGGCCGCCTCCCGGCTACGGGCAGCCGCACCCGCAGCAGGCGCTCAACGGCTTCGCGCTCGCCTCGCTGCTGGTCGGGCTGCTGTGCCTGCCGCCGCTGGGCGTCGTCTTCGCCGTCGTGGCCCTGGTGCAGATCGCCAGGCAGCGGCAGCGGGGCAAGGCGCTCGCGATCGTGGGCCTGGTGGTGTCCGTGCTGATGACCGGCGTCATGGTGCTCACGGTCGACAGGGTCGCCGCGGCGGTCCGGGACCGGATGGACGCGATGGGCGAGTTCGCCGACGTCGAGGGGGACCTCAGGGATCTCGACGACCTGCGGGCGGGCGACTGCTTCAACGTCCCGGCCGGCGACCTGCTGGCCGACCGTCCCCTGACGTACAAGGTCGACTGCGCGCAGCCGCACCACGGAGAGGTGACCGCGTCCAAGCTGCTGGACCTGGACAGCGCCCCGGAGTCGGCCGAGGCGGACCGGGCGTCCGAGGACCAGTGCTGGCGGGCCCAGGACGCGTACGCGATGGACACGTGGGCGCTGCCCGGCTACGCGGAGATGTTCTACTTCGCGCCCTCGCGCCAGTCCTGGCGGCAGGGGGACCGGCGGCTCGTGTGCGTGATCGGCACGACCGAGGAGGAGCGTCGGGGCAGCCTGCGCCAGGACGCCGGATCGCTGAAGCCCGAACAGGCCGCCTTCCTGCGCGTGGCCAACGAGGTCGAGTTCGTGCTCGGCCGGCCGCCCGTGGGGGACCTGGACGACACGCTCGCCGAGCACCAGGCGTGGGCGCGTTCGGTGTACGCGGCGCTGGGCGAGGAGGCGAAGGTGCTGGAGGCCGACAAGACCCGTCCGGGCCTGGAGAAGACGGTCCAGGCGCAGCTCAAGGAGGTCCAGGAGGCCCGCACGGCGTGGCAGAAGACCTCGCAGGCCAAGACGGCGGCCGACTTCGACCGGCAGTGGGAGCGGGCGCTGGGCGCGATGTCCGTGGAGACGGAGAAGGCGCTGCGCGGGGCGTACGGGCTGTCGACGGAGGTTCCCGAGTGGCTGGCCGAGTCTCCGCAGGGCCCTGGGGGCGGGTCGGGCCGGGGGCCTTCGGCGGAGGCCGTGTAACGGCGGCGGGGATCTTGTCGGGACGTCCTCGGGCTGTCGTCGGGGCGTCGTCGGGGCGTCGTCCGCGTAACGCGCCGTAACGGGTTTGGGTGACCAGGCTTCATCACTTCGGGTGAAACTCTGGCCCTTGCTTGCGGTCTTCAACCGTCGGTTGCCAGGGTGTAGCTGTCTGTCAACCTGATGGGAGTGGCCAGTGACTTTCGGTGAGCAGCCGGCCTATCTGCGCGTGGCCGGGGATCTGCGACAGAAGATCGTCGACGGTTCCCTGCCCCCGCACGCCCGGCTCCCCTCGCAGGCCCGCATCCGCGAGGAGTACGGGGTCTCCGACACCGTGGCGCTGGAGGCGCGCAAGGTCCTCATGGCGGAGGGGCTGGTCGAGGGCCGGTCCGGGTCGGGTACGTACGTACGGGAGCAGCCGGTGCCGCGGCGGGTCGCGCGCTCCGGCTACCGCACGGGCGGTGCCTCGACCCCGTTCCGGCAGGAGCAGGCGGATGCGGGTGCGCGCGGCACGTGGGAGTCGAACAGCGAGCAGACGGCGGCCCCCTCGGAGATCGCCAAGCGGCTCGGCATCGAGCCGGGGGAGCGGGTGATGCGGACGCGGTACGTGTTCCGCGACGCGGGCGAGGCCATGATGCTGTCGACCTCGTGGGAGTCGCTGGCCGTGACCGGGCGGACGCCGGTGATGCTGCCGGAGGAGGGGCCGCTGGGGGGCTCGGGGGTGGTGGACCGGATGGCCGCGATCGACGTCGTCGTGGACAACGTGGTGGAGGAGGTCGGCGCGAGGCCGGGGCTGGCGGAGGAGCTCCTCCTCCTCGGGGGCGTGCCGGGGCATGTGGTGCTGGTGATCGGCCGCACGTATTACGCGTCCGGGCGTGCGGTGGAGACGGCCGATGTGGTCGTTCCGGCGGATCGCTACCGGCTGTCGTACCACTTGCCGGTCCGCTGACCGTTCCGGCCCGACCCGCCGCCGTCCTGGCCTGACCTCCCGGGCCCCGCCCCAGCCCCCGCCCCAGCCCCAGCCCCAGCCCCCGCGCCTCGAGCGCCGGCAGGGCTCAAAGACCGGAGCTCCGCCCCGGGCCCTCGGGCCTCGTGGGGCTTCCTGGGCCGGGGCTGGGCGTGTGCCGTGCAGGCGAGTTGGGCCCCGCGACCGGCCTTGGTGGGCGTGAGGTGCCGGGGTGGCGGGTGGCGTCGGCCAAAGTTCGGGGTCGTCGGCGGGGGAGGCGCGGGGGGCGGGGTCGAGCCCCGGGAGGGGTGGCCCGGGCAAGGGGCGTGGTCAAGGGTGACGGGGCGTCATGTGACGTCCCGTACGCCGGGTCTGAACCGGCGCGCACGGCGCACTCGTACGCATGGCCGGATGCGTACGCCGCGGGGTACCTCTTCGTGAAAAACCGTATCCGCTCCGTAAAGTCCGGGCGTAAGCTCAGGCATATGCGCAATGCGGTTTCCCGGGCAGGTACGTCGGCGGAGGGTGAAACGCGATGAACGACAGCGGTGCCCTGCTCCCGTGGCTGGTCATACGTCAGGACGACAACGGCAACCGCTACCGGGTGGGCCGGTACTCCACCCGGGCCGAGGCCCAGAAGGTCGTCGACAGCCTCGACGACCGCGGACACAAGCAGCTCTACTGGGTCGAGCGGATCGGTCAGACCGCCACGATGAACTGAGCATCCAGCGTTGACATAGGCTCCGCCCATGACGGTACGAGTGGTCGTGGGCGGAGCCCTTTGTCATGAGGGGCGCCTGCTGGCCGCCCGCCGCAGCGCACCCCCGGAGCTGGCCGGACGCTGGGAGCTGCCGGGCGGCAAGGCCGAGCCGGGAGAGTCCGTCCCCGAGGCGCTGGTGCGCGAACTGCGCGAGGAGCTCGGCGTGGAGACCGAGCCGCTGGAGCGGATCCCGGGGGAGTGGCCGCTGAAGCCCGGCCTCGTCCTGCACGTGTGGACCGCCCGCCTGGTCTCCGGAGAACCGGCGCCCCTGGAGGACCACGACGAGCTGCGCTGGCTCGGGCCGGAGGAACTGGAGTCGGTGGACTGGCTCGACCAGGACCGGCCCGCGGTCGCCGAGGCCGGGCGCCGACTGCGCGCCGGGCGGCGCCCGGAGCTGCACGACGGGGCGCCCGGGGGCGCGTGACACGCCCTCTCTAGGCCGTCTGCGCCACAGTGCGCCGGTGCGTGAGGGATCGAGTGGTACGACGCCCGGAATATCGGGTATGTCGCTATTAGTCCCTATCTCGTCCCCCCTTTCGTCCCCGACGAACCGGACTGGGGTCGCTGCCGGCCCGGGAAGTGATCGGCGTGATCGACACAGACGGTGAATGCGCCGAGTGGGCCTTTCCCGCTGAGCCCGGAGCCGTCCGCACCGCCCGGCACGCCGTGCGGGGCGCCCTGCGGGACTGGGGTCTCGAATCCGTCGGCGATGTGACCGTCCTGCTGGTCAGCGAGCTCGTCACCAACTCCCTGCGGTACGCGTCCGGCCCCATCGGCGTCCGTCTGGTACGGCGGAATCCGGCCGCCGACAGCCCGGTCGCGGGCGCCGCGCTCCTCGTGGAAGTTTCCGATCCGCTTCCGGATCCGCCCCGCGCACGGTCCGCCCAGCCCGACGACGAGGGCGGCCGGGGACTCCATCTCGTCGCCGTCTCCTCCCAGCGCTGGGGGACCCGTCACGGGAAGTCGGGCAAAACTGTGTGGTTCGAGTTGGCTCTTCCTGGTCAGTAACAAGGTGACGGGTGGCCGACCATCACACGAGGTGGCTCGAAACTAACGGGACCTTTTTGTGATCGTGAACGCCGTGCCGTCCGGGGCCGTGGTGCTGAATACTGCGGTCATGGCCGGTCCGGTTGCGGTGAGCTGGAGGGGACGGTCGCGTGAGCGAGATACCTGCGCAGGCACATCAGACCAGGGTGCCCGGGGAGACATGGCACGACTCCCTGTGGCACAGCAGTCCGCCTGGCTCGATATATGACTACATAAAGGTCGCGTCCTTCTCGATCGGGCCGGACGGGCTCATCGACCAGTGGAGCCTGCGCGCCGAGGACCTGTTCGGGCTGACCGCCGCCCAGGCCGTGGGCCGCGATCCGGTCGACGCCTTCATGCCGCCCGAGCTGCGGCCCGGCGGGCACCGCCGGGTCGCCGAGATTCTCGACGGCAAGGAATGGACCGGGCTCGTCCCCTTCCGGATCCCCGGCGGCGCCGGCGAGCACGGCGTGGCCGAGATCTATGTGATGCCCACGCAGACCGAAACCGCCGAGCGGGCCGCGCTGTGCGTCGTCGTCGACGTGCGCGCGCTGCGGCGCATCGAATCCGATCTGGCGGCGTCCCAGGCCATATTCGGCCAATCGCCCTTCGGATTCCTGCTCTTCGGCACGGACCTCACCGTGCAGCGGGCCAACCGCCGCTTCGCCGCCGTCTTCGGGGGCGCAGCCGAGGAGCACCGGGGCCGCACCGTGCACGACTACCTGCCCGCCCACGAGGCCGACCGGATGGCCGAGGCCCTGCGCCGGGTGCTGGAGACCGGGGACTCCGTCACCGACCTGCGCATCACCGGAGCCGCCCCCGGCAGCCGGGACAACCGCCACTGGTCCATCAACCTCTACCGCGTGCACGGCGGCAGCGGCCGGCCCATCGGCGTCGCCGGGATCGGCACCGACGTCACCCGCCGCCACCTCGCAGCCCGGGAGGCCGCCGGGGTCCGCCGCAACCTCGCACTGCTCAACGAAGCAGGACACCGCATCGGGAACTCCCTCGATCTGGAGACCACCGCCCGCGAGCTCCTCGACGTCACCGTCCCCGGCTTCTGCGACCTGGCCGCCGTCGACCTCTACCAGGGGCTGCTGCTCGGCGACGACGACCGGCCCGCACGGCCCCACGGCCCCGGCGTGCCCTCGCTGCCGCCCGGGCTGGGCGCCGGACGGGCTCCGTCCGCGCCGCTGCGGCGCGTCGCCTTCGCCTCGGCCGTCTCGGACGCCCCGCTCTCGGGACCGGGCGCGCTGGTCGCCGTCGGCGAGGTGCACCGCTATCCGGCGGCCTCGCCGGGGGCGCTGGCGCTGCGCACGGCGCGGCCGCGGCTCATCGAGGGGGGCGGCGCGGACGACCTCGTGCAGTCCACGCTCGTCGTGCCGATGGTCGCCCACGACACGGTGGTCGGCCTCGCCCAGTTCTCCCGTACGAAGGGCAGCGAACCCTTCGGCGAGCGGGACCGCGCGGTCGCCGTGGAGCTGGCCGCACGCGCCGCCGTCTGCATCGACAACGCGCGGCTCTACCGGCGCGAGCACGAACGGGCGCTGATACTGCAGCGCAGCCTGCTGCCGCCCGGCGACCCCGAGGCGGCCGGCCTGGACATCGCCTGCCGGTACCTGCCCGGGAACGCGGCCACCGAGGTCGGCGGGGACTGGTTCGACGTCATCGAGCTGCCCGGGCACCGCACGGCGCTGGTCGTCGGCGACGTGATGGGGCGGGGGCTGCGGGCCGCCGTCGCCATGGGCGAACTGCGCACCGCCGTACGGACCCTGGCGCTGCTGGACCTCGAACCGGCCGAGGTGCTGACCGCGCTCGACGAGATCGCCCGCGGCCTGGGGGCGCCCGGCGGCTCCCAGCAGGCCTCGCGGGCGGCCCTGCACTCGCGGGACGCGGACCGCTCGGAGGTCTACCTCGCCACCTGCGTGTACGCCGTGTACGACCCGGTGACCCGGCGCTGCACGATCGCCAACGCGGGCCACATGCCGCCGGTACTGGTCGAACCGCCGGACGAGGCCGGGCGGCCGCGGCCCGCGCTGCTGCTGGAGGTGCCGCCCGGGATGCCGCTGGGGGTGGGCGGGGAGCCGTTCGAGGAGGTCGAGGTGGATCTGCCGGAGGGGGCGCTGCTGGCCCTGTACACCGACGGGCTGGTCGAGTCCCGGGACCATCCGCTGGAGGAGGGGCTGCGCGGCCTGCGAGAGGCCCTCGCCGACCCGGTCCGCCCCCTGGAGGACGTGTGCGACCACGTCCTGAACACGCTGGACACCCGGCACGGGGAGGACGACATCGCGCTGCTGATGGCGCGGGTGCAGGGGCTTCCGCAGGACGCGGTGGGGGACTGGCAGCTGCCGCGCGAGGCCCGCTCGGTGGGCCGGGCGCGGGAGCTGGCGCGGGCGAAGCTGCCCGCGTGGGGCCTGGAGGGGCTGCTGGACACCACCGAACTGCTGGTCAGCGAACTGGTCACCAATGCGCTGCGCTACGGGGAGGGCGAGATCCGCCTGCGCCTGCTGCTGGACCGGACCCTGGTGTGCGAGGTGTGGGACGCGAACCTGGTCCAGCCGCGGCGGCGGCGCGCCCGCGACACGGACGAGGGCGGGCGCGGCCTCCAGCTCGTCGGCCTCCTCTCCGCGGGCTGGGGCACCCGCCGGACCCATCGGGGCAAGACGGTGTGGTTCGAGCTCCCGCTCCCGGGCGCGGCGGCGGAGGCCGCGGCCGAACTCTCGGCGGAGCAACTCCTGAGCATGTACGGCTGACCGCCGCGGGGGCCGTGCCCGACGTATGGCTGGGCCCCGCCGGGCCGGACCGCAGCGGACCGCGGCTCCGCGCAGCGGCACCCGAAGCCGCCCCCCGGGAGGATCAGGCGGCCCGGCCCTGCTTGAGCGCAGCGAGCCTGGCCTCGATCTCGGAGGCCTTGCCGAGGTCCTCGAGGGACTCGAACTGCGCGTCCAGGGAGGACGCCGCCAGCTCCTGCCTGCCGAGGGCCCTGGCCTCCTCCCTGCGGACCTTGTCCTCGAAGCGCGACAGCTCGCTCGTCGGGTCCATCACGTCGATGTCCTTCACCGCGTCGAGCATCGTGTTCTGCGCCTGCGCGGTCCTGGCACGCGCCACCAGTTCGTCGCGCTTGCCCTGGAGCTCCGTCAGCTTGTCCTTCATCGAGTCCAGGCCCGACGTGAGCTTGTCGACGACCACCGTCTGCGCGGCGATCGTCGGCTCCGCCGTCTGCGCCTCCTTCTCCGACTGCATCTGCCGGCCCAGCGCCACCTTCGCCAGGTTGTCGAACCTGTCCGCATCCGCCGCCGAGCCCGCCGCCCGCAGTTCGTCCGCCTTCCTGCTCGCGGCCAGGGCCTTGCCTCCCCACTCGGCCGCCGCCTCCACGTCCTCCTTGTGGTCGGCCTCCAGCAAGCGCAGGTTGCCGATCGTCGTCGCGACGGCCTGCTCCGCCTCCGAGATGTTGTTCGAGTAGTCGCGGATGAGCTGGTCCAGCATCTTCTGCGGGTCCTCCGCCTGGTCCAGCAGCGCGTTGATGTTGGCCTTCGCGAGTTGGGTGACGCGGCCGAGGATGGTCTGCTTGCTCATGACGGGTCTCTCCTGGTCACAGGGGGTCTGGGTACGCGCTGGGTTCAGAAGCGGCCGCCGCCGCCCATCCGGCCGCGGGTTCCGCCGCCGCCGAAGGATCCCGGGCCGCGGCCGCCCCCGCCGCCCCCGCCGCCGAAGCCGCCGCCGAAGCCGCCGCCGAAGCCCCCGCGGCCTGTGAAACCGCCCCCGCCGCCCCGCAGGATCTCGCCGAGGATGATCCCGCCGAGTACGGCGCCACCCCGGCCGCCGCCGGCCCGCCGGCCCGCGTACGGGTCCTGGTACGCCCGTACGTCCTGCTCCGCCAGCTGCTGCGCCTGGCGGGCCAGCGCGTCCGCCCGCTGGACCTCCGCCAGCGCGGCCGCGGGGTCCGGGCCCGTCAGCGACACCGAGCGCTCCATGTGCCGCTGCGCCTCCGCCAGCCGGGTGCGGGCCTGGCTGCCGACCGCGCCCCGGCTGGTGGTGATGTAGTCCGTGGCCGCGCCGATCGCGCTGCGCGCCGTGAGCGTGGCCTGGTCGAGCAGGGCCGCCGCCCGCTGCCGGCCCGACTCCCGCTCCCGCGCCGCGGCCAGCGCCTCGTCCAGGGCCGCGTCGGCCTCCTCGACGCGCCGCAGCGCGTCGATCGGGTCGTACCGGCCGCCCGCCTGTTCCTGCCGTACTGCGGCCAGGACGGCCTCGGCGCGGCCGATGCGGCCCTGGAGGTCCGCCGTCGAGGTGCCTTCCGCGGTGCCGCTGAGCAGACCGCCCGCGTCCGCGAGGTCGGTCTCGGTCTCGTTCAGCGCACCCGGCAGCTTCCCCGCCGCCTCCGCCAGCTCCTGCGCCCGCCGCTCCACCGCGTCGACCAGCGTCGCGGCCTGGTCGACCGCGCCCTCGACGGCCCGTACGTGCACGGCCGCCCGGCCGTTGTCGCCCGCATCGACGGCCGCGCGGGCCTCGGCGAGGTGGGTGGTGGCGAACAGCAGCCGGTCCTCGGCCCGTTCCGGGTGGGAGGCGACGGGCGCGGACGCGGAGTCCGCGTACCGCTGCGTGAGCGCGGTCACGGTGGCCACGGCCGTCGTGGTGCGGCCCGACAGGGCCTGGACATGCGCTTCCACGGTGGCGAGGGCCTGTGGGGCGTTCTTCTCCAGGTCCCGCAGCCGGTCGAAGTCCGCGGCCTCGGCGTCCAGCCGCCGGTTCGCCTCGGTGCACCGGGCGACGATCTCGTCCAGCATCCGGCGCCGGGTCGCGTCGTCCTCGGGGTAGGCGTCGTCGAGCTGCTGGCGCAGCCGGAAGGCGTGCGTGAGCTCGCCCTTGGCGTACTCGACGGCCGTCTTGAAGGGGGCGACCGCCTCGTCGCCGAACTGCGCGGTGGCGAAACCGAGTTCCTCGGTGCTGGTGCGGATGGAATCGTCGGTCTCCACCAGCAGCGTGCCGGCCTTCGCGTCCAGTTCCGCCAGCGGCAGCCGGTCGGGCGCCCCCTCGGGCCAGCCCGGTCCGGTCTTCGCACCGCGCCCGGCGCCCGCGCCGGCCCCGCGCCTGCGGCGGGAGTACGCGTACGCCCCGAGCGCCCCGGCGGCGCCCACCGCGATCACGGGGAGCACGTAGTCCCCGGCCCCGCTCTCACCGCTCGCCTTCCCGCCGGGATCCGCGGGGCCGGGGGTGATGGCCGGTGCGGGCACGGGCTGCCCGCCGAGGACCGCGTCGTAGCCGTGGGCGGCGCCGATGGCGGCTCCCGCCCAGTCGTTCGCCTTCAGGGCCGGCTCGATGGCCCTCCGGGCCACGTCCGCGAGCTGCTGCTCGGTGAATCCGGAGTCGACGGCGGCGGAGTAGGCGTACTGGCGGGCCCCGGTCGCCACCGCCAGCAGGACGTCGTCCTGGCCGAGGCCGTTCTTCTCCGCGGTGGCGTCGGCCCAGCCCTGGGCGGAGCGCCCGGAGAAGTCCCGTACGTACACCACGAAGAGCTGGATCCGCCGGTCGGCGTACAGCTCGTCGAGCGCGGCGGTGACCGGGCCCTTCCGGTCGCCCAGCGCCCCGACGCGGTCGGTGACCTGCCCCTGCTGCGAAAGGGTGACCGGATCCTCCGCGCGGGCGGGCGTCGCCCCGGCCACGCCCCAGCCGCCGTACGCCAGCAGCGCGGCGGCCAGCGCGAGCCCGGCCCGGACGCCCATGGTGCTCTTCAGCGCAGTCACATCTGGGAGGCTATGGGCGGTTCGTCCCCATCGCACCCGGAGTCCCGGCCGGAGTCCCACCCGGAAGTCCCGGCCGGAGTCCCCGCCGGGGCCCGCCCCGGCCGCCGCCCACGAGGACCGCGGCCTGGGACGGGCCGCCGGGTCCTGCGAGGGCCCGGTCCGGCCGCACCGACCGGCCCGCCGCACCGGCCGGCCGGCCGATCACCCCGACCGCACCGCACGGCAGCCCCCTGACGACACGTCAATCGACGGTCCGGCAGAGGGCTTCCCGTGCCACCCGGGAGCTACCGCGTATCGGGGCGCCGCCGGATCACGCTCCCCAGCCACACCAGCGGGTCGTACTTGCGGTCCACCGCCCGCTCCTTCAGCGGGATCAGGGCATTGTCGGTGATCTTGATGCCCTCGGGGCAGACCTCCGTACAGCACTTGGTGATGTTGCAGTAGCCGAGCCCGTGCTCCTCCTGCGCGGTGCGCTTGCGGTCCAGGCCCTCCTGCGCCGCCGCGTCCAGCGGGTGCATGTCCAGCTCCGCCACCCGCATCAGGAAGCGCGGACCGGCGAAAGCGGTCTTGTTCTCCTCGTGGTCCCGCACCACGTGGCAGGTGTCCTGGCACAGGAAGCACTCGATGCACTTGCGGAACTCCTGCGAGCGCTCCACGTCGACCTGCTGCATCCGGTACGCGCCCGGAGCCACCCCCTCCGGCGGGACGAAGGCCGGGATCTCCCGGGCCTTGTGGTAATTGAAGGAGACGTCGGTGACCAGGTCGCGGACGACCGGGAAGGCGCGCAGCGGGGTGACCGTGATCGTCTCGGACCGCTCGAAGGTCGACATGCGCGTCATGCACATCAGCCGAGGCCGGCCGTTGATCTCCGCGCTGCAGGAACCGCACTTGCCCGCCTTGCAGTTCCAGCGCACCGCCAGGTCCGAGGCCTGCGTGGCCTGGAGCCGGTGGACGATGTCCAGGACCACCTCCCCGTCGTGCACCTCGACGGTGAAGTCCCTGAGCGATCCGCCCTCCGCGTCGCCCCGCCAGATCCGGAAGCTCGCGTCGTACGTACTCATTCGTAGAGCTCCTCTTCGGCGAGGTACTTGACCAGCTCTTCCTTCTCGAAGAGCGCGAGCAGGTCGGAACGGATGGGATCGGTCCGGGTGCGTACGAGGGCGATCCGGTCGGCTGCCGGGTCCGCCGGGGCCGGGTCCACGGGCCGGCACAGCAGGTTCACCGGACGCCAGCTGCGGTCCATCGCCGGGTAGTCCTCGCGGGTGTGCCCGCCGCGGCTCTCGGTGCGCTCCAGGGCGGCCCGGGCCACGCACTCGCTGACCAGCAGCATGTTCCGCAGGTCCAGGGCCAGGTGCCAGCCCGGGTTGAACTGCCGGTGCCCCTCGACACCGGCCCGGGCGGCCCGCTCGCGCAGGCCCGCCAGCTTCTCCAGGGCCTCGGCCATCTCGCCGGCCCGGCGGATGATGCCGACCAGGTCGTTCATGGTCGTCTGCAGCTCCTGGTGGAGCGTGTACGGGTTCTCCGCGCCCTCGGCGGCGTGGAACGGGGCCAGCGCCTCCGCGGCCGCCGCGTCGATCTCGTCCTGGGAGACGACGGCCCTGGCGCCGGAAGCCTCCGCGTGCTCCGCCGCGTGCAGCCCGGCCCTGCGCCCGAAGACCAGCAGGTCGGACAGGGAGTTGCCGCCGAGCCGGTTCGAGCCGTGCATCCCGCCCGCGACCTCCCCGGCCGCGAACAGCCCCGGCACCCCGACCGTGGCGGCGGTGTCCGAGTCGACCGCGATCCCGCCCATCACGTAGTGGCAGGTGGGCCCGACCTCCATCGCCTCCGCGGTGATGTCCACGTCCGCCAGCTCCTTGAACTGGTGGTACATCGACGGGAGCCGCCGCTTGATCTTCTCGGCCGGCATCCGGGTGGACACGTCCAGGAAGACCCCGCCGTGCGGGGAGCCGCGGCCCGCCTTCACCTCGGAGTTGATGGCCCGGGCCACCTCGTCGCGCGGCAGCAGCTCGGGAGGACGCCGGTTGTGGTCGGGGTCCTCGTACCAGCGGTCGCCCTCCTCCTCGGACTCCGCGTACTTCTCCTTGAAGACGTCCGGGATGTAGTCGAACATGAACCGCTTGCCCTCGCTGTTGCGCAGCACCCCGCCGTCGCCGCGCACCGACTCGGTGACGAGGATCCCCTTCACCGACGGCGGCCAGACCATGCCCGTCGGGTGGAACTGCACGAACTCCATGTTCAGCAGGGGCGCACCCGCGAGCAGGGCCAGCGCGTGGCCGTCGCCGGTGTACTCCCAGGAGTTGGAGGTGGTCTTGAAGGACTTGCCGATCCCGCCCGTGGCGAGGACGACCGCCGGAGCCTCCAGCACGAAGAAGCGTCCGGACTCGCGCTCGTAGCAGAAGGTCCCCGCGACCCGGTCCGCGTCCTTGAGCACGCGTGTCACCGTGCACTCCTGGAAGACCTTGAGCCGGGCCTCGTGGTCCCCGTACTGCTTGAAGTCCTCCTGCTGGAGCTGGACGATCTTCTGCTGGAGGGTACGGATCAGCTCCAGGCCGGTGCGGTCCCCGACGTGCGCGAGCCGCGGGTACTCGTGGCCGCCGAAGTTGCGCTGGGAGATCCTGCCGTCGGGGGTGCGGTCGAAGAGCGCGCCCCAGGTCTCCAGCTCCCAGACCCGGTCCGGCGCCTCCTTCGCGTGCAGCTCGGCCATCCGCCACTGGTTGAGGAACTTGCCCCCGCGCATGGTGTCGCGGAAGTGCACCTGCCAGTTGTCGCCCTCGTTGACGTTGCCCATCGAGGCGGCGATGCCGCCCTCCGCCATCACCGTGTGGGCCTTGCCGAAGAGGGACTTGCAGATCACGGCCGTACGGGCGCCGCGCTCGCGGGCCTCGATCGCGGCCCGCAGCCCGGCGCCGCCCGCGCCCACCACGACCACGTCCCACTGCTGCCGTTCCACTTCAGTCATCTAGAAGATCCTCGGGTCGGTGAAGGCGCCGCTGGCCACCAGGTACACGTAGAAGTCGCACAGGGCGACGCTGATCAGGGAGGCCCACGCCAGCTGCATGTGGCGGGTGTTGAGCCGGCTGACCCAGCCCCACAGCCGGTAGCGCACGGGGTGCTTCGAGAAGTGCTTGAGGCGGCCGCCCATGATGTGCCGGCAGGAGTGGCAGGACAGGGTGTACGCCCAGATCAGCACGATGTTGACGAGGAAGACCAGGGTGCCCAGGCCCATGTGGCCCCAGGCGTAGTGCTCGTCGCGGAAGGTCAGCACGGTGTCGTAGGTGAGGATGCCCGCGACCGGCAGCGCCGCGTAGAAGAAGTACCGGTGCATGTTCTGGAAGACCAGCGGGAAGCGGGTCTCGCCGGTGTACTTCGCGTGCGGTTCGGCGACCGCGCAGGCGGGGGGCGAGGCCCAGAACCCCCGGTAGTAGGCCTTGCGGTAGTAGTAGCAGGTCAGCCGGAACCCGAGCGGGAAGACCAGGATCAGCAGGGCGGGGGACAGCCCCCACCAGCTGCCGAAGAGGTCCCAGTTGGGGCCGTCGCGCATCTCCTGGCAGTTCTCCGCGAGACACGGGGAGTAGAACGGGGAGACGTACGGGGCCGCGTAGTAGTCGGCGTTCGCGAAGGCCCGCCAGGTCGAGTAGACGATGAAGGCGAGCAGCCCGGCCGCGGTGCCGGCGGGGGCCAGCCACCACCGGTCGGTCCGCAGGTGCCGGGCAGCGATCGCGGCCCGGGAGGCGTCGTGGACGCCGCCGCCGGGCCGCTGCTGGGGTGGTTGAGTGCCTGTGGCCAAAGGAGACTCCGGGAGGAGTGATGGGCCCAGGAGGCCCGGCCGCCGGGGGCGGCCGGGCCAGATGGGGTGAAGGGCGTACGGGGTGCTCGCGGGGGCGGGGGCCCTCAGGGGGCGCGACGGTCGCGGGCGCCCAGGCCCTCGTCGTCGGTGTCCGTCCACAGCGAGCTGTCGTACGGCGTGTCGGGAACCGTCACCATCCGTGACGGGTCCGGCGGGGCGGAGCCGGTCCGCGGGCCCGCCGGAGCCTGCCGCTTGGCCTGCTGTTCCAGCTGCTCGACCTTGCGCGTCAGCTCGTCCAGGTTGCGCCGTACGGCATTGAGATCGTCTTGCAGGGACATGATTCTTGCCCTCACTTCCGCAGGGTGCGGTGGCAACGCTCATGTGCGCCTGGCAGTGTCGCCCTTCACGTCCCCGGTTGTGAAGGGACGTGCAGCGATTGCGGGCGCGCAGGCGTGATCTGTGCGCCCCTCCCTGGACCCCATTGTCATCCCTCTTCCGAGGGAACGCGCTTCGGCGCGCACGGGGGATTGGTCCGCACGGGTGGGGTTCGCGGCGTGGCGCGAGGCGGCTGCGGGGGGTGCGGCGGGGCGTGGATTTCAGTGGGTTCCGGCAACCGGTGTGATCAGCTCCATATACCGCCGAACGTGATCATGCTTCCCCCACGCCCCGCCCCGGAGGTACCACCCATGTCCCAGAGAAGGCGCAGGTCATTGGCGCTCCTGACCTCGGGAGTCCTCGCACTGCCGCTCCTCACGGGCTGCGGCGCGGGCGACGACGAGGGCGGGCCGGCCGCCGCCGGACCGGACATCGCGGCGACCGCGCGCGACAAGGTCGCCGACGGTGGTGTGCTGCGCTGGGCGGTGGACTCGCTGCCGCAGACCCTGAACACCTTCCAGGCCGACGCGGACGCCACCACGACCCGGATCGCGGGGGCCGTGCTGCCGCAGCTGTTCGTGCTGGACGCCAAGGGGCGGCCGGTGGCCAATCCCGACTACCTGGAGAAGGCCGAGGTCGTCGAGCGGGAGCCCAAGCAGGTCGTCCTGTACAAGCTGAACCAGCAGGCGGTGTGGAGCGACGGGCGCGAGATCGGCGCCCCCGACTTCGTCGCGCAGTGGCGGGCGCTGAACGGCAAGGACTCGGCGTTCTGGACGGCCCGCAACGCCGGCTACGAGCGGATCGAGAAGATCGAACGGGGCAAGACCGACCTCGAGGTCAAGGTCACCTTCGCCAAGCCGTACGCCGACTGGCGCTCCCTGTTCAGCCCCCTGTACCCCAAGCAGATCACCGCCACCCCGGAAGCCTTCAACGAAGGGGCCCGCGGCGCCCTCAAGGTCACCGCCGGACCCTTCGGCCTCGGGGCGATCGACAAGAAGAGCGGCACCGCGGCGCTGACCCGCAACCCGCGCTGGTGGGGCCGGCCGGCCAAGCTGGACAGCCTGGTGCTGACGGCGGTGCCCCGGGCGGAGCGTCCGGCGGCGCTGGCCGCCGGGAAGGTCGATCTGGCGGAGATCGACCGCTCCGGAGCCGACCGGATCGCGCTCGCCCACCGGGAGGCGAAGCAGGGCGGGGCGGGCGGCCCGGGCGCGGCCGGGGCCCCGGCCCACGGTCCCGGCGCCTCGATGACCGCGGCCGAGGCCACCTTGTCCTGGGCGATCGCCTTCGGGGCGGACGAGGAGAAGGCCCTGGCGGAGACGGAGGCCCGCAAGAAGCACGTCGCGTCGGTCAGGCGGTACGCCGAGGAGCAGCCGGCCCTGCGCGGCTTCACCGTCCGCAAGTCCCTGGAACCGGCCTACACGCAGCTCGCGATGAACGGCGCCGCCGGTCCGCTGTCGGACGAGCGGGTGCGCCGGGCGGTGGCCCGGGCCCTGAACCGCCAGGAGCTGGCCGAGATCGTCCTCAAGCCGCTCGGCCTGCCCGCGAAGCCGGTCGGCAGCCACGTGGCACTGGCCGGGCAGCAGGCGTACGCCGACAACAGCGGCGCGCTGGGCGGCCAGGACACCAAGGCGGCCCAGGCCCTCCTGGCGGACGCCGGCTGGCGCCGCGGCGGCAAGATCACCGAACCGGAGGGCGCCAAGGCGGGACCGCAGAGCGCGCCCCAGGACGACGCGAAGACCCCCCAGGGCCCGGGCACCGGCAACGACGGCCTCTACATCGTCGGCCAGGACGACGAGCGCAACGGCGATCTCGGCGGCGCGCACGGCGCCCTGCCCGCGGGTGCGGCGTACGCCCCCGACGGCGAGATCGTCGACGCCGACGCCTTCGCGCCCGGCGGCCCGGGCGCGGCCCAGGACCGGCCGTCCCCGGTACTCGCCCCCGGGCCGTTCGCGGCCCGGCAGGAGGCCTTCCTGCGGACCCAGGCCGCCGCGGTGGGCACCGTGGACGACAGCAAGGACGGCGAGGACGGCAAGGACGCCGAGGACGGCGAGGACGGCGAGGACGCCAAGGACGGCGAGGCCGCCGAGAAGCCGGCCGATCCCGCCAAGGGCACCCCGGCCCCGGCCAAGCAGGCCGCCCGCACCTCCGGCGCGATGCTGGCCAAGGACGGCAAGCCCCTCAACCTGCGCTTCGTGCTCCCGGCGGGCCCCGGATCGGAGGCGCTGCGCGCGGTCGGCGAGCGGATCGCCCAGATGCTCCGGAAGGTCGGGGTGAACACCGAGATCAAGAAGGTGGCCGACGAGAGCTTCTTCAAGGACCACATCGCCTCGGGCCAGTACGACCTGGCGCTCTACTCCTGGCCCGCGACCGCCTACCCGGCCACCGACGCCCGGCCGATCTTCGCCAAGCCGGAGCCGGCCGCCGACGGCTCGCTCCTCGTCGAACAGAACTACACACGGGTCGGCACCGACCACATCGACCAGCTCTTCGACCAGGCGGCCGGCGAGCTGGACGAGGAGCAGGCCCGCGAGCTGATGCGCAAGGCGGACGCCAGGATCTGGGCCGCCGCCGGCTCCGTCCCCCTCTACCAGCGCCCGGAGCTGGTGGCCGTCAAGCCGTCCCTGGTCAACGCCGGCGCCTTCGGGCTCGCGACCCCGCGGTTCCAGGACATCGGCTGGAAGAAGCCCTCGACGGCCAAGGACAAGAAGAAGTAGCCCCGGGAGGACCGTGGGCGAAGAAGTGGTGACAAAGCGGTGCCTGTCAGGTTGACCGCCGGCTTCCAAGCTCAGATGTGACTCAAGTCCCTTGCCCGCCGGATCTCCGGCGGGCAAGGTCGTGGATACCCGTTGACCCGCATGAATACCGGCAGGAACGACGGCCGCTGCCCCCCACCCGGCACGCGGCCACCCTCATTCGTCCGGCCTCTTGACAGACCCCCCGGCGGGCGGTTCCCGCCGCGCGACGTACCATGGGGTAAGGCCGTGGCAGGTTTTCGCCCGGCCGAGGCGCGCGTGCCAGGCCGTACGCGACGCCATCCACGATCCCGGGAGAAGCGCCGAAGTGCCCACGCGCCACGACATCCGTAACGTCGCCATCGTCGCCCACGTCGACCATGGCAAGACGACCATCGTCGATGCCATGCTCAAGCAGGCCGGTGCCTTCGCCGCCCACCAGCAGCTCGACGACCGCATGATGGACTCGAACGACCTGGAGCGTGAGAAGGGCATCACGATCCTCGCCAAGAACACGGCGGTGAAGTATCACCCCAAGGACGGCGGGGCCCCGATCACGATCAACATCATCGACACCCCCGGCCACGCCGACTTCGGTGGTGAGGTCGAGCGCGGTCTGTCGATGGTGGACGCCGTCGTTCTGCTGGTGGACGCCTCCGAGGGTCCGCTGCCCCAGACCCGCTTCGTCCTGCGCAAGGCCCTGCAGGCGAAGATGCCGGTCATCCTGTGCATCAACAAGACCGACCGCCCGGACTCCCGGATCGACGAGGTCGTCAACGAGACGTACGACCTCTTCCTCGACCTGGACGCGGACGAGGACCAGATCGAGTTCCCGATCGTCTACGCCTGCGGCCGTGACGGCGTGGCCTCGCTGACCAAGCCCGAGGACGGCACCGTCCCCGCGGACAGCGACAACCTCGAGCCGTTCTTCTCCACCATCCTGGAGCACGTCCCGGCCCCGGTGTACGACGAGGAGGCCCCCCTCCAGGCGCACGTCACCAACCTGGACGCCGACAACTTCCTCGGCCGCATCGCGCTGCTCCGCGTGGAGCAGGGCGAGCTGCGCAAGGGCCAGACGGTCGCGTGGATCAAGCGTGACGGCTCGATCTCCAACGTCCGCATCACCGAGCTGATGATGACCGAGGCGCTCACCCGCAAGCCGGCCGAGGTGGCGGGCCCGGGTGACATCTGCGCGGTCGCCGGTATCCCCGACATCATGATCGGCGAGACCCTGGCCGACCCGGAGAACCCGATCGCCCTGCCGCTGATCTCGGTGGACGAGCCGGCGATCTCCATGACCATCGGTACCAACACCTCCCCGATGGTCGGCCGCGGCGGCACGGGCAAGGGCGCGGACGCCAAGTCCGCCGTCAAGGACCGCAAGGTCACCGCGCGCCAGGTCAAGGACCGCCTCGACCGCGAGCTCATCGGTAACGTCTCGCTGCGCGTCCTCGACACCGAGCGTCCGGACGCCTGGGAGGTCCAGGGCCGTGGTGAGCTCGCGCTCGCCATCCTGGTCGAGCAGATGCGCCGTGAGGGCTTCGAGCTGACCATCGGCAAGCCGCAGGTCGTCACGCAGGAGATCGACGGCAAGGTGCACGAGCCGGTCGAGCGCATGACGATCGACGTCCCCGAGGAGCACATGGGCGCCGTCACGCAGCTCATGGGCGTCCGCAAGGGCCGCATGGACAACATGTCGAACCACGGCTCCGGCTGGGTCCGCATGGAGTTCGTCGTCCCGTCCCGCGGCCTCATCGGCTTCCGCACGGAGTTCCTGACGAACACCCGCGGTACCGGTATCGCCCACTCCATCCACGAGGGCCACGAGCCGTGGTTCGGCCCGCTGGTCACCCGCAACAACGGCTCGCTGGTCGCCGACCGCGCCGGCGCGGTCACGCCGTTCGCGATGATCAACCTCCAGGAGCGCGGCGTCCTGTTCACCGAGCCCGGCACCGAGGTGTACGAGGGCATGATCGTCGGCGAGAACTCGCGCTCCGACGACATGGACGTGAACATCACCAAGGAGAAGAAGCTCACCAACATGCGTGCGGCTTCGGCGGACAACACGGAGAACGTGATCCCGCCGCGCAAGCTCTCCCTGGAGCAGTCCCTGGAGTTCTGCCGCGACGACGAGTGCGTCGAGGTGACCCCGGAGGCCGTCCGCATCCGCAAGGTCGTCCTGGACCAGAAGGAGCGCTCGCGCACCGCGTCGCGCGCCAAGTCCGCCAAGTAGGCGCCCGAGTCGCAGCGGCTCACAGCCCGGCCCCGCACGGAAATCCGTGCGGGGCCGGGCTCGTTCGCGTCCGTTCGCACGTCGGCCGGGCCCTGCTCTCGCAAACCGCCGGCCGCCACGGCGCCGCCCTCACCCCCTGCGGGACGGCTCGCGGCCGGCCTGCCTGCCGAGCGCGGCAACGGGATGGGCCGCGCGGCCCCGCCTTCTGACGGCCCGTTGACAGAACGTCGTGCCGTTCCCGTTTGTCAAGCGGATTTATGGGTTCAGGTGTCCGCATACCGACCGTGACACTCCGGAAGGTGAGCTAACCGTCCGTTTCGCACGTGTCTGTCTCCTATCCGTTTGTCCGGATTTCGGGTTTTCGACATGGGGTGATGTTGTGAAAACGAGACCACTTAAGTGTGGTTTACGGTCTAGGAGTCCCTGAGGATGGCTCCATTGAGCTCGGGTCAATGGGTCACGCGCTGTGGGGAGCGCCGACTCACGAGCACACACGATGGGGCCGGAATTCTGCTGTCAGGGGTGTCAGCGGACACCGGGCCCTTCACGTATCGACAGTGACTCCTGAGGAGGCAATTACCCATGCGCGGAGCAACGAGCGCCAAGTGGGTCGCGGGTGCCGTCATCGTGGCGATGGCTGCCACGGCTTGCAGCACCAGCAAGGACGAGGCCGGCAGCAAGTCCGGTGGAAACATCACCGTGGTGCTCGGCGAGCCGCAGCACGGTCTCGTGGGCCAGAACACCGCCGAGTCCGAAGGCGCTGAGGTCCTCAACGCGCTCTTCACCGGTCTGGTCGAGTACGACAACAAGACCAACGAGCCGAAGTACGCGGTCGCCGAGTCCATCGACACCACGGACTCGAAGACGTGGACGATCAAGCTCAAGGACGGCTACACCTTCCACAACGGCGAGAAGGTCGACGCGCAGTCGTTCGTCCGCGCCTGGAACTGGGGTGCCAACCAGGACAACGCGGCCGAGGGCCTGCCGTTCTACGACAAGATCGAGGGCTCCGAGGAGCTGGCGCCGGGCAAGGACAAGAAGCCCACCGCCACCGAGCTCAAGGGTCTGAAGGTCGTCGACGAGAAGACCTTCACCGTCACGCTGAAGGCTCCGTTCTCCCAGTTCAAGACCATGCTGGGCTACAACGCCTTCTACCCGCTGCCCAAGGCCTTCGAAGCCGACCCGAAGAAGTTCGGCGAGGCCCCGATCGGCAACGGTGCGTTCCAGATGGACGGCGCCTGGGAGCACAACAAGCAGATCAAGATCAAGCGGTACGACAAGTACCCGGCCGAGGGTCGCGCCAAGCTCGAGGGCGTCACCTTCAAGATCTACGACAACCTGGACACGGCGTACAACGACCTTCGCGCCGACACCATCCAGATCGTCGACAAGCTCCCGATCTCGGCGATGGCCACCGTCTCCCAGGAGTTCGGCGACCGTTACCTGTACAAGCCGGAGTCGGGCGTCGGCTACATCGGTCTCCCGCTGAAGACGAACCCCGAGGCGTTCGGCAAGGTCGAGATCCGCAAGGCGATCTCGATGGCCATCGACCGGGAAGCCATCACGAAGACCATCTTCAACGGCACCCGCAAGCCGGCCGACGACTTCATCAGCCCCATCATCCCCGGCTACCGCAAGGGCGCCCTGGGTGAGGTCGGTACCTACAACCCGACCAAGGCCAAGGAGCTCTACACCCAGGCCGGCGGCATCCCCGGCAACAAGCTGGAGCTCGGCTACAACGCCGACGGCGGCCACAAGGAGTGGATCGAGGCCGTCGCCAACCAGCTGAAGGCGAACCTCGGCCTCGAGGTCACCGCCAAGCCGTTCACCAAGTTCGGCGACATGCTGACCGAGCTGGGCGACCAGAAGTACAAGGGCGCCTTCCGCATGGCGTGGTCCATGGACTACCCGGCGGCCGAGAACTACCTCCGTCCGATCTTCTCCAAGATCGCGATCGACAACGGCTCCAACTACGGTGCCTACGTCAACGAGGAGTTCGAGACCCTCATGGACAACGCCGACAAGGCGACCGACCCGGCTGAGGGCCTCAAGCTGTACCAGCAGGCCGATGACATCATCATCAAGGACCTGCCGTACATCCCGGTCTTCACCTACATGTCTTCCTCGGCCTACTCCAAGTCCGTGAAGAACGTTGAGATCGACGCCCAGGGCCGCATGGACCTGGCCAAGGTCGAGCTCAACTAACACCCTTCTTCACACCAAGGGGACAACGGGGGCGGGCAGGCGGAATCAGGTTTCCGTCTGCCTGCCCCTTCCCCCTGCTCTTCTGCTGGAGGTCTGATGGGCCGCTACCTCATCCGCCGACTCATACAGGCGATCCCTGTTCTGCTCGGTGCCACTTTCCTGATCTACACGTTGACCTTCCACATGCCCGGAGCCGACCCGATTCAGCTCCTCGCGGGTGACAAGAAGGCCGACCCGCTCGTCGCGGCGATGCTGCGCGAGAAGTACCACCTCGACGACCCGTTCCTGATGCAGTACTGGAACTACATCAGCAACGTCTTCCAGGGCGACCTCGGTGAAACCCTCACCGGACGCAAGGTGATCGACCTCATCAGCGAAGCGTTCCCGTACACGGTGAACCTCGGCCTCATCGCCTTCGCCATGGAGGCCGTCGTCGGCGTCCTCGCCGGCGTCATGGCCGCACTGCGCCGGGGCAAGTTCCTCGACCAGCTGGTGCTGCTCTCCACCCTGATGGTCATCTCCATCCCCGTCTTCGTCACCGGCTTCGTGCTGCAGCTGACGCTCGGCGTGGAGCTCAAGGAGGCCTGGGGCATCGACTTCTTCCCGGTCTCCTTCAACGAGGCCGACGGCATCCGTGCCTACCTCCTCCCGGCCTTCGTCCTCGCGTCGACCTCGCTGGCCTACGTCGCCCGCCTGACGCGGACCAGCCTGATGGAGACCATGCGCGCGGACTACGTCCGCACGGCGACCGCGAAGGGCCTGCCCCGCCGCCGCGTCGTCGTGCGCCACGCGCTGCGCAACGCGCTCATCCCGATCGTCACCTTCCTCGGCGCCGACCTCGGTGGCCTCATGGGCGGCGCGGTCATCACCGAGCGCATCTTCAACATCCACGGCCTCGGCGGTCTGCTCGCCCAGTCCGTGTACCTCAAGCAGGGCGCCGTCGTCGTCGGCGGTGTGACGCTCCTGGTCCTCATCTACCTCGTCGCCAACCTGCTGGTGGACCTGCTGTACGCCGTGCTCGACCCGAGGATCCGCTATGCGTGACACAACTACGGTGGGGGATGAGTTGACCGACACCCAGACCACCGGAGCCCCCGCCGCGAGCGCCCCGGTCACCAAGGGCAACGGCAAGAAGAAGAAGGACCGCGAGGCCAGCCTCTGGTCCGACGCGATGCGCGACCTGCGCCGCAACCCGATCTTCCTGATCGGCACCGTGCTGGTGCTGGGCATGCTGATCGTGTCGGCCGTGCCGCAGTGGTTCACCGACGGCAGCCCGTTCGACGCCACCGCCTGCACCCTGCAGAACTCGCTCAAGACCCCGAGCGCGGACCACTGGTTCGGCTTCGACATCCAGGGTTGCGACGTCTACACGCGTACCGTCTGGGCGGCCCGCAACTCCGTGATCGTCGGCGTCGTCACCACCTCGCTGGTGATCATCGTCGGCGGCGGCCTCGGCCTGCTGGCCGGCTGGCTCGGCGGCATCGTCGACAGCGTGCTGTCCCGCTTCGCCGAGATCTTCTTCGCGCTCCCGCTGCTCCTCGGCGGCATGCTGATCATGTCGGCCCTGCCCGGCAACGCCTGGACGGTCTCCGTCGTGCTGGCGACCCTCGGCTGGCCGCAGATCTTCCGCATCATGCGGTCCTCGGTGCTGCAGAACAAGAACAACGACTACGTGATGGCCGCCCGCGCCCTCGGTGCCGGCGCCTGGCGCATCACGATCCGGCACATCCTGCCGAACGCCATCGCCCCCGTCATCGTGGTCGGCGCGATCAGCCTGGGTGTGTACATCTCCGCCGAGGCGGCCCTGTCGTACCTCGGCATCGGCGTCCAGCCCCCGGAGATCTCCTGGGGCCTCATGGTCAGCGACGCCTCCGTCCGCTGGCTCCAGGCCCCGCACGTGCTCCTCTTCCCGGCCGGCGCGCTGAGCATCACGGTGCTCGCGTTCATCATGGTCGGCGACGCGGTGCGCGACGCCCTCGACCCGAAGCTGCGCTGAGGAAGGGCGTACGTTGACCATCATCGACAAGACCTCGAACGTCCCCGCGCCCCGCTCGGCGCCGGAGACCAGCCCGCTCCTCGACGTGCGCGACCTGCACGTCGAGTTCCACACCCGCGACGGTGTCGCCAAGGCCGTCAACGGCGTCTCGTACTCGGTGAACGCCGGCGAGACCCTGGCCGTCCTCGGCGAGTCCGGCTCCGGCAAGTCCGTGACGGCGCAGGCCATCATGGGCATCCTCGACATGCCCCCCGGCAAGATCCCGTCCGGCGAGATCCTCTTCCAGGGCACCGACCTGCTGAAGCTGCCGGCCGAGGAGTTCCGCAAGGTCCGCGGCCAGAAGATCGCGATGATCTTCCAGGACGCGCTGTCCTCGCTGAACCCGGTGCACACCGTCGGCGCCCAGCTCGGCGAGATGTTCCGCGTCCACCGCGGGATGTCCAAGAAGGACGCCACGGCCAAGGCCGTCGAGCTCATGGACCGGGTGAAGATCCCCGCCGCCAAGGCGCGCGTGGGCGACTACCCGCACCAGTTCTCCGGCGGCATGCGCCAGCGCATCATGATCGCCATGGCGATGGCCCTGGAGCCCGACCTGATCATCGCCGACGAGCCCACCACGGCTCTCGACGTGACGGTCCAGGCCCAGGTCATGGACCTGCTCGCGGAGCTGCAGCGCGAGATGAACATGGGCCTGATCCTGATCACCCACGACCTCGGCGTCGTCGCCGACGTCGCGGACAAGATCGCCGTCATGTACGGCGGCCGGATCGTCGAGAACGCCCCGGTCCACGAGATCTACAAGAACCCGGCGCACCCGTACACCCGCGGTCTGCTGGACTCGATCCCGCGCCTGGACCAGAAGGGCCAGGAGCTCTACGCGATCAAGGGCCTGCCGCCCAACCTGCTCAACATCCCCTCGGGCTGCGCCTTCAACCCGCGCTGCCCCAAGGCGCAGGACATCTGCCGCACCGACGTGCCGGTCCTGCACCAGGTGACCGCGCAGGACGGCACCGAGCTGTCCGGCCGCACCAGCGCGTGCCACTTCTGGAAGGAGCAGATCCATGGCTGAGCTCACCAAGAACGTCACCGAGCGCGAGCCGATCCTCCAGGTCCGCAACCTGGTCAAGCACTTCCCGCTGACCCAGGGCATCCTGTTCAAGAAGCAGGTCGGTGCGGTCAAGGCGGTCGACGGGATCTCCTTCGACCTCTACCAGGGCGAGACCCTCGGCATCGTGGGCGAGTCCGGCTGTGGCAAGTCCACCGTCGCCAAGCTCCTGATGAGCCTGGAGAGCGCCACCTCCGGTGAGGTCTTCTACAAGGGCCAGGACATCACCAAGCTGTCGGGCAAGGCCCTCAAGGCCGTCCGGCGCAACATCCAGATGGTGTTCCAGGACCCGTACACCTCGCTGAACCCGCGCATGACGGTCGGCGACATCATCGGGGAGCCGTACGAGATCCACCCCGAGGTGGCTCCGAAGGGCGACCGGCGCCGCAAGGTCCAGGAACTCCTGGACGTCGTGGGCCTCAACCCGGAGTACATCAACCGCTACCCGCACCAGTTCTCCGGCGGCCAGCGCCAGCGCATCGGCATCGCCCGCGGCCTCGCGCTCAACCCGGAGATCATCATCTGCGACGAGCCGGTCTCCGCGCTCGACGTGTCGGTGCAGGCGCAGGTCATCAACCTGATGGAGAAGCTGCAGGACGAGTTCAACCTGTCCTACGTCTTCATCGCGCACGACCTGTCGATCGTCCGGCACATCTCGGACCGCGTGGGCGTCATGTACCTCGGCAAGATGGCCGAGATCGGCACGGACACGCAGATCTACGACCACCCGACGCACCCCTACACCCAGGCGCTGCTGTCGGCGGTCCCCGTGCCGGACCCCGAGGTCCGCGAGCACCGCGAGCGCATCATCCTCACCGGCGACGTCCCGTCCCCGGCCAACCCGCCGTCGGGCTGCCGCTTCCGCACCCGCTGCTGGAAGGCCCAGGACAAGTGCGCCACCGAGGAGCCGCTGCTGGCGATCCCGGAGCGCTTCAAGGGCCTGGACACCTTCGCCTCGCACGAGTCGGCGTGCCACTTCGCGGAGGAGAAGGCCGTTCTGGCCGTCTGACCCGCACCACGCACGACCCACGGCCGGCCCCCGGCGCCCCTCATCGGCGCCGGGGGCCGGCCGTTCGCGCGTCCGGACCACCCGCGCCGCCGTGAGAAGCTGACGCCAGGTCAAGGGGGGCCCGACACCAAGGAATCCGATGCGCCTGCTCCTGCGGTCCGCCCTCGCCGGACTCACCCTCCTCGCCTTCGCCGCCGCCCCCGCCCACGCCGACTCCAAGGGGCGCTTCGACGTCAGCGCAGGATCGAACGCGCGCGCCCACGGGGACTACAGCGTGAACGAACGCGCAGGTGACACCCGGGTGTGGCTGATGGGCCAGCTGAACAAGAACTACGTCGCGGGCTGCGACTGGGTGGAGATCGGCGGCCGGAAGAAGCTCGTGGAGAAGTGCAACACCCAGGGCTGGTTCAGCTTCAAGGGCTACCTGGACTACGGCATCCTCGACAGCGAGGCCAAGGTCAAGGTCTGCCACCGCTACGACGGCACCACCACCTGCGGGACCACCAAGGTCAGGTGGTGAGGTCCCCCGTCCGGGGGAAATCCCCCGCAGGGAAAGCCGGTTGCGGTCGCTGCCCGGGCGGGACGACAGTGGGGCGATGACCGCCATGCTGACCGTCCGGCCCGCCGGGCCCGGGGACGCGTCCGACATCTGCGCCCTGCTCAACGCCGTCGACCTGATCGAGATCGGCCGCCCGGAGACCGACCTCGGCACCGTGGAGGCCGACCTCCACCATCCCGACGTCGACCTCGCCACCGACTCCTGGCTCGCCTTCCAGGACGGCCGGCTCGTCGCCTACGCCCTCGTCTGGACGGACTCCGGCCCCGGCCGCGTCGACGGGGACCACTACGTCCTGCCCGCCCACCCGGAAGCCGCCCTGCGGCTGCTGGAGCTGATGGAGGCCCGGGCCCGCGAACTGGCCGCCGGAGCCGGGGCGGGCCGGCTGCGGCTCCAGCTCAACGTCAAACCCACCCTCGACCTCGCCCTGCTCACCGGCCGCGGCTACCGCTCCGTGCGCCGCTACCAGGTCATGACCCGCGCCGTGCACCCGGCCACCGACCTGCCCCCCGCCCCGCCCGCCGGGCTCACCCTGCGCGACTGCTCCGCCGACGAGTCCGACCGCCACCGCGCCCACGCCCTGGTCGAGGAGACCTTCGCGGCGCACTTCGGCCACGTGGAGCGCGCGTACGAGCCCTGGTTGGACCACCTGGACGCACGCAGGCTCGACTGGTCCCTGGTGTGGATCGCCTCCCTGCCCGGCGAGGGCGACATCGCCGTGCTGCTCTCCCGCGACGACCGCACGAGCATGGGCTGGCTGAGCCACATCGGCGTACGGGAGCACCTGCGCGGCCGCGGCATCGGCGGATTCCTGCTGCGCCACGGCTTCGCGGCCTACGCGGCGCGCGGCCGGGACACCGTGGGCCTCGGCGTGGACGTCCACAACGAAACCGGCGCGCTCGCGCTCTACGAGGCGCACGGGATGGGCCTGCACTACGCCGTCGACACCTGGGAGCTGCCTTTGCACTCGCAGGGGTGACAGGCGGGGGACGCGCGGGTGCAATCGGTCGAACCAAGGGTGTGCGGGACCCCTCATAGGGTGACATTGGCCCCTAAGTGAGTCTTGGGATCCATAGGAGGCACTCCATGCGCGGAGCCACCCACGCCAAGTGGACCGCTTGTGCGATGGCCGTCGCCCTCGCGGCGACGGCCTGCGGCGGCGGGAGCGACGGCGGCGGCGGCGGTGGCGACGGCTCGGGGATCGTCAGCTCCTCCTGGGGTGACCCGCAGAACCCGCTGGAGCCCGCCAACACCAACGAGGTGCAGGGCGGCAAGGTGCTGGACATGCTGTTCAGGGGTCTGAAGCGCTACGACCCGAAGACCGGCGAGGCCCTGAACTTCCTCGCCGAGAAGTTCGAGACCACCGACAGCCAGAACTTCACGATCACCCTGAAGGACGGCTGGAAGTTCAGCAACGACGAGCCGGTCACCGCCCAGTCCTTCGTGGACGCCTGGAACTACGCGGCGGACGTGCGCAACAAGCAGAACAACGCGCCGTTCTTCTCGGACATCGTCGGCTACGAGGACCTGCACCCGGCCTCCGGCGACCCCAAGGCCAAGACCATGAAGGGCCTGGTCGTCAAGGACCCCAAGACCTTCACCGTCGCCCTGAAGGAGAAGTTCTCCACCTGGCCCGAGACCCTGGGCTACCAGGCCTTCTCCCCGCTGCCCAAGGCCTTCTTCACCGACCACGCCGGCTGGCTCGCCAAGCCCGTCGGCAACGGTCCCTACACGGTGGAGTCGTACACCAAGGGCACCGGCATGAAGCTGCGCAAGTGGGACGGCTACACCGGCGACGACAAGGCGCAGAACGGCGGCGTGGACCTCAAGGTCTACACGGACAACAACACCGCCTACACCGACCTGATCTCCGGCAACCTCGACCTCGTCGACGACGTCCCGGCGCAGCAGCTGAAGAACGTCGCGAACGACCTGGGCGACCGCTACATCAACCAGCCGGCCCTGATCATCCAGACGCTCACCTTCCCGCTGTACGACCCGCAGTGGAGCAAGGAGGGCACGGAGAAGGTCCGCCGCGGCATCTCCATGGCGATCAACCGCGACGAGATCACCAAGCAGATCTTCCGCGACACCCGCACCCCCGCCAAGGACTGGACCTCCCCGGCCCTCGGCGAGAAGGGCGGCTTCAAGGCCACCGCCTGCGGCGAGGCGTGCACCTACGACCCCGCCGAGGCCAAGAAGCTCATCCAGGAGGGCGGCGGACTGCCCGGCGGCAAGGTCACGCTGACCTCCAACGTGGACACCGGCTCGCACCGCGACTGGATGGACGCCGTCTGCAACAGCATCAACAACGCGCTGGGCGAGGGCCCCGTCTGCACGGTCAACCCCGTCGGCACCTTCGCGGACTTCCGCAACCAGCAGAGCAGCTTCAAGCTCACCGGCCCCTTCCGCTCCGGCTGGCAGGCCGACTACCCGCTGATCCAGAACTTCCTGGAGCCGCTGTACTACACCGGCGCCTCCTCCAACTACGGCAAGTTCAGCAACCCGGAGTTCGACAAGCTCGTCGACCAGGCCAACCAGGAGAGCGACGCCGCCAAGGCGACCGCCACCTTCCAGGACGCCGAGAAGATCCTCGCCGAGCAGATGCCGTCGATCCCGCTCTGGTACCAGAACGGCAGCGCCGGGCACTCCGAGCGGATCTCGGACGTGGCGCTCAACCAGTTCAGCGTGCCGGTCTACGACCAGATCAAGGTCAGCTGACCCACCGACGGATCGATCCTGGAGCAGTCCATGGGACGTTATGTGATCCGGCGGCTGCTCCAGATGATCCCCGTGTTCATCGGCAGCACGTTCCTGATCTTCTTCATGGTGTACGCGCTCGGTGACCCGGTCGCGGCCCTCTTCGGGGACAAGGCGCCCGACCCGGCCACCGCCGCGCGCATCCGCAAGGACCTCTACCTCGACCGCCCGCTGTGGGAGCAGTACCTCCACTACATGGGCCAGATCTTCCAGGGCGACTTCGGTACGGCCTTCAACGGCCAGAAGGTCACCGAGCTCATGTCGACGGCCTTCCCCGTCACCCTGCGGCTGACCGTCGTCGCGATCCTCATCGAGATCGCCGTCGGCATCACCCTGGGCGTGGTCAGCGGCCTGCGCCGCGGGAAGGCCGTCGACACCTCCGTGCTGGTGATGACCCTCGTCGTCATCTCGGTGCCCACCTTCGTGACGGGCTACCTGCTCCAGTTCCTCTTCGGCGTCAAGTGGGGCTGGGTGCGGCCCACCGTCTCCCCGGACGCCCCCTTCGACGAGCTGATCCTGCCCGGCATCGTCCTCGCCCTCGTCTCGCTCGCGTACGTGACCCGGCTCTCGCGCACCTCCATCGCCGAGAACGTCAGGGCCGACTACGTCCGCACCGCCGTGGCCAAGGGCCTGCCGCGGCGCAGGGTCATCACCCGCCACCTGCTGCGCAACTCCCTGATTCCCGTGGTCACCTTCATCGGCACCGACATCGGCGCGCTGATGGGCGGCGCCATCGTCACCGAGCGGATCTTCAACATCCACGGCGTCGGCTACCAGCTCTACCAGGGCATCCTGCGCAACAACGCCCCCACCGTGGTCGGCTTCGTGACCATCCTCGTCATCGTCTTCCTGCTGGCGAACCTGCTCGTCGACCTGCTCTACGCGGTCCTGGACCCGAGGATCCGGTATGCCTGAGCCCGAGAGTCCCGACGGCTACGACCCCGTGGGCCCCCGCCCGCGCGAGGCGATGTCCCCCACCGGCCAGGGCGGAGCCATGGACCTTGCCCTCGAAGAGGCGGAGAGCCTCGAGAAGACCCTCGGCGCGGGCCCCGGCGGCCCCGGACCCAAGGAGAAGGCCCGCTCGCTGTGGTCCGACGCCTGGCACCAGCTGCGCCGCAACCCCGTCTTCCTCGTCTCCGCCCTGCTGATCCTCTTCCTCGTCGTCATCGCGATCTGGCCCCAGCTCATCGCGAGCGGGGACCCCCTCAGGTGCGACCTGTCCAAGTCCCAGCAGGGCTCTTCCCCCGGCCACCCCTTCGGCTACGACACCCAGGGCTGCGACGTGTACACCCGTACCGTCTACGGCGCCCGCGCCTCCATCACCGTGGGCGTGTGCGCCACCCTCGGCGCCGCCCTGCTCGGCTCCGCGCTCGGCGGGCTCGCCGGCTTCTTCGGAGGCTGGTGGGACGCGCTGCTCTCGCGCGTCGCCGACATCTTCTTCGGCATCCCGGTGATCCTCGGCGGCCTGGTCTTCCTGTCCGTCGTCACCAGCACCACCGTCTGGCCGGTGGTCGGCTTCATCGTGCTGCTGGGCTGGCCGCAGCTCGCCCGCATCGCCCGCGGCGCGGTGATCACCGCCAAACAGAACGACTACGTCCAGGCCGCCCGCGCGCTCGGCGCCGGCAACGGCCGGATGCTGCTGCGGCACGTGGCACCCAACGCCGTCGCGCCCGTCATCGTCGTCGCCACCATCGCGCTCGGCACCTACATCGCCCTGGAGGCCACCCTGTCCTTCCTCGGCGTCGGCCTGCGCCCGCCCACCGTCTCCTGGGGCATCGACATCTCCAACGCGGCCTCGCAGATCCGCAACGCCCCGCACATGCTGCTCTACCCGGCGGGCGCGCTCAGCGTGACCGTGCTCGCCTTCATCATGCTCGGCGACGCGGTGCGCGACGCCCTCGACCCCAAGCTGCGCTGAGGAGCCCCGCACATGCTGCTCGAAGTCCGCGACCTGCACGTGGAATTCACGACGCGTGACGGAGTCGCGAAGGCGGTCAACGGCGTCGACTACTCGGTGGACGAGGGCGAAACGCTCGCCGTGCTCGGCGAGTCGGGCTCCGGCAAGTCGGTGACCGCCCAGGCCGTGATGGGCATCCTGGACGTGCCGCCGGGCCGGATCGCGGGCGGCGAGATCCTCTTCAAGGGCCGGGACCTGCTGAAGATGAAGGAGGAGGACCGGCGGAAGATCCGCGGCGCCGAGATGGCGATGATCTTCCAGGACGCCCTCTCCTCCCTCAACCCCGTGCTCAGCGTGGGCGCGCAGCTCGGCGAGATGTACGAGGTCCACCGCGGGATGTCCCGCAAGGACGCCAAGGGCAAGGCCGTCGAGCTGATGGACCGGGTGAAGATCCCCGCCGCCAAGCAGCGCGTGGGGGACTACCCGCACCAGTTCTCCGGCGGCATGCGCCAGCGCATCATGATCGCGATGGCGCTGGCCCTGGAGCCCTCGCTGATCATCGCGGACGAGCCGACCACCGCCCTGGACGTCACCGTCCAGGCCCAGGTGATGGACCTGCTGGCCGAGCTCCAGCGCGAGCTCAACATGGGCCTGATCCTGATCACCCACGACCTGGGTGTGGTCGCCGACGTCGCCGACAGGATCGCCGTCATGTACGCGGGCCGGATCGTCGAGGCGGCCCCGGTCCACGAGATCTACAAGGCGCCCGCCCATCCGTACACGCGCGGCCTGCTGGACTCGATCCCGCGCCTGGACCAGAAGGGCCAGGAGCTGTACGCCATCAAGGGCCTGCCCCCGAACCTGCTGGCGATCCCGCCCGGTTGTGCCTTCAACCCGCGCTGCCCGATGGCGCAGGCCGTGTGCCGCACCGACGTCCCGCCGCTGTACGAGGTGACCGAGTCGCCCGAGGAGCGGACGAGCGCCTGCCACTTCTGGAAGGAGTGCCTCCATGGCTGAAGCCCTGCTGGAAGTGAAGGACCTGGTCAAGCACTACCCGCTGACGCAGGGCATCGTCTTCCGCAAGCAGGTCGGGGCGGTCAAGGCCGTCGACGGGGTCTCCTTCGACCTGCGCGCGGGCGAGACGCTCGGCATCGTGGGCGAGTCCGGCTGCGGAAAGTCCACCGTGGCCAAGATGCTGGTCAACCTGGAGCGGCCGACGGCCGGCGCGATCTCGTACAAGGGCGAGGACGTCACCAGGCTGTCGGGCAAGGCCCTCAAGGCCGTCCGGCGCAACATCCAGATGGTGTTCCAGGACCCGTACACCTCGCTGAACCCGCGCATGACGGTCGGCGACATCATCGGGGAGCCGTACGAGATCCACCCCGAGGTGGCCCCGAAGGGCGACCGGCGCCGCAAGGTCCAGGAACTCCTGGACGTGGTCGGGCTGAACCCGGAGTACATCAACCGCTATCCGCACCAGTTCTCCGGCGGCCAGCGCCAGCGCATCGGCATCGCCCGCGGTCTGGCCCTGCGGCCCGAGATCATCGTCGCCGACGAGCCGGTCTCCGCGCTCGACGTCTCCGTCCAGGCCCAGGTGATCAACCTGCTGGAGCGCCTGCAGGACGAGTTCGACCTGTCGTACGTGTTCATCGCGCACGACCTGTCGATCGTGCGGCACATCTCCGACCGGGTCGGCGTCATGTACCTGGGCCGCATCGTGGAGATCGGCTCCGACACCCAGATCTACGAGCACCCGACCCACCCGTACACCCAGGCCCTGCTGTCGGCGGTCCCGGTGCCCGACCCGGAGGCCCGGGCCCACCGCGAGCGCATCATCCTCTCCGGCGACGTGCCCTCGCCGGCCAACCCGCCCTCGGGCTGCCGTTTCCGCACCCGCTGCTGGAAGGCCCAGGAGAGGTGCGCCGTGGAGGTGCCGCTGCTGGCGGTCCCCGCGGTCTTCCCGTCCGGCCCGGCGGCGCACCCGTCGGCCTGTCACTTCGCGGCGGAGAAGCACGTCGTCCCCTCCCCGCCGGAAGCCGAGGGCCCCTGAGCGGTTCCGGGTCCCGGCCGGTGTCTCGCCCCTCGAACCGCTCTTCCCTGCCGGGCGATGATTTCCGGCCACCCCGGCATATCCCGCGCCCCGACCGCGGCCGCAGTCCGAACGCCGTTTACACGCGGGCAACTTGACCGTTTCTGCCCCGAGATCTGGGACGTGCAGCCTGGATCGCGTGCGGCCGTGCGGGTGCCGACAGCCGGCCGGAGGGGCGTACGCCCCTTTGGCCGGCCTCCCGTGTGCCCCCGCGCGTGCGCGCCATGCGCCCCTCGTGCTGCCGGAATTCGATCGATGCGCTGGTACGGAAAGTTATGATCCGTAGCGCACGGTGGGTATGAGTCCGCCGAGCCCCAATACGCGTACCGATGTCCGCTCGACGTGGAGGTGAAACGCCGTGGCACTCTCGATCTCGGCCGTGGTGCTGCTGGCGATCGTCGTATTCCTGCTGGTCCGAAGGTCGGGCCTGAAGGCGGGACACGCGGTGGTCTGTGTACTGCTCGGTTTCTACCTGGCGAGCTCCACCATCGCCCCGACCCTCAGCCAGCTCACTTCGAACGTGGCCAGCATGATCAGTGGCCTCAAGTTCTGAGCCGTGCCTCGTAGGCTAGGCCCATGAACGGTCTTCCCGCCCGTCGTCTGCTCCTCGTGCACGCGCACCCGGACGACGAGTCGATCAACAACGGCGTCACCATGGCCAAGTACGCGGCCGAGGGGGCCCACGTCACCCTGGTGACCTGCACCCTCGGCGAGGAGGGGGAGGTCATCCCGCCCGGCCTCGCCCATTTGGCGGCCGACCGGGACGACAGCCTCGGTGCCCACCGGGTCGGCGAACTGGCCGCCGCCATGGCGGAACTGGGCGTCAGCGACCACCGGTTCCTCGGCGGCCCCGGCCGCTACCGGGACTCCGGGATGATGGGCGCCCCGCAGAACCGCCGACCCGAGGCCTTCTGGTCCGCGGACGTGGACGAGGCCGCCGCCCACCTCGTGGAGGTGATCCGCGAGGTACGGCCGCAGGTGCTGGTCACCTACGACCCGGACGGCGGCTACGGGCACCCCGACCACATCCAGGCCCACCGGGTCGCCATGCGCGGCGCCGAACTGGCCGCGGAGCCCGCCTACCGGCGCGATCTGGGCGATCCGCACGAGATCGGGAAGATCTACTGGAACCGTGTCCCGCGCTCGGTGGTCGAGGAGGGCTTCGCCGAGCTGCGCGCGGCCACCGGCTCCGAGGCGCCCTTCCCGCAACTCGCCTCGCCCGAGGACGTGCCGGGGGTCGTTCCCGACGAGAAGATCACCGCCGAGATCGGGGCCGCCGAGGAACTCGTCGCGGCGAAGGCGGCGGCCATGCGGGCCCACGCCACCCAGATCGCCGTGGACGGGCCCTTCTTCGCCCTCTCCAACGACCTGGCCCAGCCGCTGTTCGCCCGCGAGTACTACGAACTCGTCGCGGGCCGGCCGGGCGCACCGGCGGGCGAGCGCGAGCGCGACCTGTTCGCGGGGGTGGCGGCGTGACCGGGACGCTGACTCCGGCGCGGATCGCCGGCGGCCTGGGCCTGTTGGTCCTGGGAGTGCTGACCGGCATGGCCGGCTGGCTGGTGGTGGACCTGTGGTTCCCCGGCGGGCTGTTGCTCGCCGTGCTCGCGGCCTTCGGGCTGTTCCTGGGGGGACGGATCGCGCTCGGCACCGGACTTGGCGTGGGCGGGGCGGCGGCCGGCTGGTTCCTGGCGTACGTGCTGCTCGGTGTCCCGCGCCCCGAGGGGGACTTCCTGCTGAGTTCGTCCGGAATCGGCATGTACGTCTACCTTTTGGGCGGAACGGTCTTCGCTGTGATGTGCGCCACGATGCGCGGTCCGCTGGATCGGCCGGTTTCGGCCGCACCGCCTGCCAAGTGACGTGGTGTCGGACTCCGTAGAGGGGGCCGCCCAGCCCGTCGCGCGAGGGCTCGCGGGCGGCTCCGGAGGGGCGTGCCGGGCGCTATGAGGAATCTCTGATTCCTGGGGGTCAGTTGCGCGAGGGCGGCGGCCAGTATGGTGGACGGGCCGCCGAGCTGCCCGCGCACGGTATGACGGGCGGCGGAGCCAACCGGGAGAACCTGCCTTGAGTCGTGAAACCGACAGTTCGTCCTCCGGGCCCACAGGGCGCGGTGGAACCGCCTACCCCTCGGGTACACCGCCGTATGGAACCGGCCAGTATCCGTCCACGGCTGTGCCACCTGGGCCTGGCGCGGCGACTGCCCCGGAGGAGAACCCTGTGACCTCGAAGCCGTCAACGCCCGACTCCGACGGGCCCAAGACCGAGACCACCCTGACGACCCGGATCCGGATCAACATCCCGGGTTCGCGGCCGATCCCGCCGGTGGTCGTCCGCAAGGCCGTGGGCCCTGCCTCCGACGCGGCCGAGGCCGCGCCGCAGGCCCCCGCACAGCAGGCGCCCGAGCCGGCGCCCGGCCGGGCGGCCGCGCCGCCGTCGGCGCAGCGGCCGCAGCCGACCCGGATCGAGGCCGAGCGGGAGCCCGCGCGCGCCCCCCAGGCCCCCGCCGAGCCCGAGGCGCCCGCCAGCAACTGGTTCGCGCCGCGCAAGGCGCCCAACCCGGTTCCCGCTCCCGCCCCGGCGTCCACTGCGCCGCCCGGCCCCGCGGCAGGGCGTGCCCCGGCCCCCGGCCCGGCCGCGCCCCCGCATCCGGCTCCGCGCCCCGCCCCGGCTCCCGCGCCCGCTCCGGGGACCACCCCGCCGCCTGCGGCCGGGCCCGGCGCCGGCTACCCGCCGCCGCCCGTACGCACCCAGGCGGCGCCCGCGCCGGACGCGGGCTTCGCGCCGCCGCGCACCCCGCCCCCGCCGGTCGCGGACTACGGCCCCCTCACGGGCGGCCCCGGCGCGCCCGGCGGTCCCGGGGCGCCCGGTCCCGGGGCGCCCGGCGGTCCCGGCGTCGGGTCGACGCAGGGCTTCCCGGCGTACCCCGGCGGCCAGGACGACACGGGCCCGGTCACCGAGGCGTTCCCGGCCTACGGCAGCCAGGGCGACGGCGTCCCGGCCGGACCCACCGCGGGCCCCGGCTTCGGGAGCGGCCCCGTCGGCGGCCCGGTGGCCGCAGAGGCCCCGCGCTGGCCCGGACCCGAGCTCGACCCGGCGACGGACCCCGCGCTGGGCCCGATGCCGACCCCGGTGCCGGCCCCCGGGCCCGCCGCCCCGCGCCCGGCGCCCGCGCAGCCCAAGTCCGCTGCCAAGGACGCCAAGCCCGCCAAGAAGGGCCGCTCCAAGCTGGTCCTGCTCGGCGGCGGCCTCGTGCTCCTGCTCGGCGTGGCCTACGGAGCCGGGCTGCTGCTCAACCACTCCGACGTCCCCAAGGGCACCACCGTCCTCGGCGTCGACATCAGCGGCAGCCGCGACGAGGCCGTGGCCAAGCTCCAGACGGCCTTCGGCTCGCGCGCCGCCGCCCCGCTCCAGCTCAGCGTCGGCGGCAAGCAGGTCGAGCTGAAGCCCGAGAAGGCCGGCCTGACGCTGGACAGCCAGACCACCGTCCGCAACGCCGCGGGCAGCGACTACAACCCGGTCACCGTGATCGGCTCCCTCCTCGGCAACGAGCGCAAGGCGGACGCCGTGATGCCGGTCGACGAGGAGAAGCTGCAGGTCGCGCTCCAGGAGCTCGCGGGCACCGCCGGTACGGCCACCGAGGGCACCATCAAGTTCGACACCGGCAAGGCCGTGGCCGTCCCGGGCACCCCCGGCACCACCCTCGACGTCGACGCCTCCGTCGCCCAGGTCACCAAGGCCTTCCGCGACATGGTCGCCACCGGCAACGCGGCCGTCGCCGAACTGCCCGTGACCACCAAGGCACCCGTCATCGACGAGGCCGAACTCAACCGCGCCATGAAGGAGTTCGCCGAACCGGCGATGTCCGCCAACGCCACGGTCAAGATCGGCAGCAAGTCCATCGCCTTCGGCGCCAAGTCCCTGCCCAAGATCCTCAGCATGCAGCCCGTCGACGGCCACCTGGTCGAGAAGTTCGACCTGGAGGCCCTCAAGGAGACCTACGGGAACACCTTCGACGGCGTCACGATCACCCGGGGCACCGGCGCCAAGACCGCCGTCACCCCGCAGGACGTCGCCGGAGCCCTGGGCAAGGCCCTGCGCGGCAAGACCCCGGCCGAACGGACCGTGGTCGTCGACACCAACGCGAGCTAGCCCGCCCTCCCGGTGCCCCCGCCCGGGCGGGGGCACCGTCATGCGGCACCCCCGGCGGGCCACTGCCGCGCGCCGGGGGCCGACGGGGCTCTGGCCCGGCCGGTGCTCCGCCCCAGACCCGGCCTCCCGGGCTCCGCCCCAGACCCGGCGACGCCGCCCGCCGCACCCGCCCGCCCCGCCGCTGCCGGGGGGCGGGCCCCCGGCCCCCCCGCCGCCAACGCCCCCCGGGGG
>NZ_JBEZLA010000051.1:0-57211 GCF_040651925.1 Streptomyces sp. NPDC048349
AGTACGTCCAGTACGGGGGCATCCGGCCGGCACGCCGAGAGCACGCACCGGACACCGCTCCTTCACCACGGACCTCCGTCAGACACCCCCTAGGCGGACTGGTCCGCGCCGAGGCTGCGGGAGGCTCCGATCGGGAGGTCCCACAGGTCCTCGCGGGGCAGGCCGGCGCGGGACCAGGCGGCCCGGACGCGGTGCAGGGGCTCCATGACCGGCTCGGCGGAGAGTACGAAGGCCGCCCAGTGCATGGGCGCCATCCGCCGGGCGCCGAGGTCGAGGAAGGCCCGGACGGCCTCCTCGGGGTCGGTGTGGACGTCGCCGAGCCACCAGCGCGGGGCGTAGGCGCCGATGGGGAGCAGGGCGAGGTCGATGCCGGGATGGCGGCGGCCGATCTCCCCGAACCAGTGGCCGTAGCCGGTGTCGCCCGCGAAGTAGAGCGTGCGGGGGGCGGGACTGCGGGTGTCGGTGAGGATCCAGCCTCCCCACAGGGAGCGGCAGGTGTCGAGCAGCGAGCGCTTCGACCAGTGGTGGGCCGGTACGAACTCGAAGCGCACGCCGTCGAGTTCGGCCGACTCCCACCAGTCGAGCTCGGTGACCCGGGTGAAGCCGCGGCGGCGGAACCAGCGGGCCAGGCCGGCGGGGACGAACAGGGCGGTGTGGCGCGGGAGCCGCTTGAGGGTGGGCGCGTCGAGGTGGTCGTAGTGGTTGTGGCTGATGACGACGGCGTCCACCGGCGGCAGGTCCTCCCAGCGCACGCCGACGGGCGTGATCCGGGAGGGGGTGCCGAGGATCCGCCGGGACCAGACGGGGTCGGTCAGTACGGTCAGCCCGCCGGTGCGCAGTACCCAGCTGGCGTGTCCGGCCCAGGTGACGCAGACCGAGCCGGGGCCCGCCGGCGGCAGCGGGGCCGGATCGTAGGGCAGGTCGGGGATGCCGCGCAGCCCTTCCGGGCCGGGCCGGAAGGCACCCTCGCGGGCGAGCCGGGCGAAGCCGCGGACCCCGGGGAGCGGGGTGGTGAGCCGGTCGGCGAAGGAGCGCGGCCAGTGCCGGTGCTCCCCGAGCGGCCGCACGGGCCCGCGGCCCGCCGGGCCCTCCCCGGACGGCGCGGCTCCTGCGGCGTGCCGCACCGGCCCGGAAGCGGCGGGGGGCACGGCGGCCTGGGCCGGGGCGGCAGCGGGCGCGGCGGCCTGGGACGGGGCGGAAGCAGGCGCGGCGGCCTGAGGCGGGGCGGAAGCGGGCGCGGCTGGCGCGGGCGGGGCGGGAGCGGGCGCGGCTGGCGCGGGCGGGGAGCCGGGCTGCCCCGTGGTGGCGGCCGCCCCGACGGTCTGGGCCGGGGCGGCGCTCTGGGCCGGGGCGGCAGCGGGCGCGGTGGCCTGGGGTGAGGTGCCCGTGGCCTGGGGCGGGGTGGCTGGGCGATGGGGCGGGGTGGCTGGGCGATGGGGTGGGGTGGCGGCGGGGGTGTCCGTCCGGTCCGTCATCAGGCGGTCTCCGTTCACCGGGTCGGGCATCAGGCCAGTCCGGCCAGGACTGATCCGAGGAGGTCCAGGGAGCGCCGTACGTGCGCCAGCGCGAGCGGGTCCCGGGCGGTGAGCGCGGCCAGCCGCTCCTGCGCAGTGGCGCCCAGCAGCGGCCCGGTCGACAGCCTCACGCGCAGGGCGACCGGTTCGTCCGCGAACCGCTGTCCGCCGGGGGTGGGCGCGCCGAGCCGGCCGCCGAGCCAGTCCTCGAGCTCCATGGCGTCGCCGACCCCGTGCCGTGCCAGTCCGTCCCGCAACGGGGTCAGGTCGGCGTAGAGGTGCCGGCCGGCCTGCGGGGGCCGGGCCAGCGCACCGACGGCGAGGAGTTCCCGGTGCACGGCCGCGGCGACCGCGCCGTGCAGGGCGGCGGCCGCGCGCGCCCGTCCGGTGACGGCGTCGGGTTCCTCCAGCGCGTGCGCGGCGGCCCCGGCCACGGGGCCCGCCACCCACGCGCCGGTGGCGGTCAGGACGTCGAGGGTGCGGGCGCGCAGCCAGGTCCCGCGCGGGGTGTCGGGGAAGCGGACCACGGCGGCGGGCCACCCGGCGGGCAGCAGCGCTCCGGACAGGTCGACGAGGACGGCCGCCTGGTCGGGGAGCATCTCCGCGGGGCTCAGGACCAGCGTGTCATGCGGCCGGTGGACGGTGTCGCGCCAGCTCTCGTCGCTGACGACGAAGAGCCCGGCGGCCTCGGCGGCCTCGCAGGCCTCGCGCAGTATCTCGGGCGGCGGCACGGTCGCGGTCGGGTCGTCCGCGACCGACAGGAGCAGGACCCGCGGGTCCCCGCCCTCGGCGCGCACCCGCCGTACGGTCTCCAGCAGGGCGTAGGGGTCCGGGATGCCGCCGCACTCGGCGGGCGTCGGCACGTGGTACGCGCGCCGGCCGAGCAGCCGGACCTGCGGGGTCCACCAGGCGGGACAGGGCCGCGGCAGCATCACGTCGCCCCCGTACGCCCCGAGCAGCGCGAGCAACAGCGCGGGGCCCCCGGGGCCGGCGGCCACGTCCTCGGGGGCGGTGGCCAGCCCGCGGCGCCCCCAGTGGCGGCAGGCGGCCTCGCGGACGGACTCGCCGCCGCCGGGGGGTTCGGGGGCGGAGCGCCCGGCGGCCCCGGCGAGGACGGAGACGAGTTCGGGCAGCACGGGCAGGCCGGGCTCCGGCGGGAGCGGGCCGTACCGGACCGGGCCGCGGCCTTCCGTCGTCGTGCGCTGCATCCCCTCCACCTCGCCGCCTTCCGCGCTCGTCCCGCTCCGCACTCCTCCAGCCGTGACCTTTATACGATTATTTGCGACTCCATGCCCGCTTTGGGAACCGCCCGCCGGGGCTCAGCCGGCTCAGCCCCGCCTCCCCAGCAATCCCAGCAGCCTCGTCTGCGCGTTCGCCCCGGCCGGTACCACCAGCGGAGCGGCGTACATGCCGCTCGCCGCGAGCCCGTCGGCGTAGGGCATGACCTCCTTGATGGAGAACTCGACGAGGCCGTCCGGCAGCCGGTCGTCCGCGCCGATCGCCCGGGAGAGGTCCCAGGTGTGCACGACGCAGTCGGCGGTCAGTTCGGAGCAGTACGCCCGGGCCGGCGCGGGCCCGTAGGAGAGCGTGACGGTCCGGTCGAGGGCCCCGGGGGCGGCGAAGGCGGCGTGCGCGGCGGCGGAGGCCACGTCCCAGGCGGCGACCGGGTCCTCGCCCAGCACGTCCCCGGAGAACGCGTCGCCCAACTCCTGGACCGTGCGGCCCTCGGACACCAGCGGCGGGATCCAGAGCTGCTCCCCGGTGACATGGTTGACCAGGGCCCGCACGTTCCACTCCGTGCACGGGGTCGGTGCGTCCCACTGGTCGCACGCGACGGCGCGCAGACGCTCACCGAAGAGCCCCAGCGCCTCGGCGTGCCGCTCCAGCAGCGGTTCCGGCATGGCTCTCACCGTCCTGGCGTGACCGTTCCGATCCCCCCCGACCGGCCACCGGTCCTCCTGAGGCCCACTCTCCTCGCCCCCGCAGGGCCCTGCCACCGGGGCGGGACAGGGCTCCAGGTCCGCCCGTCGTCGGTGGAGGCGGCAAAGCGGAATACATGATTCCTTTTATCTCCATGCAGGACGATGCCTGGTGATTGCGGAGAAAGAGGCGAGGTCAGGGGGGCGATGTCCGCTCCGATGGACCCCCGTCGGATCATGTCCGCATGTCACTTACCTCCCGTCGCAACGTCCTGGCCGTGTTCGCTTCCGCAGCGGCCACCGTCCCACTCGGCACCTTGACCGCCGCAGCCTCGCCCAGAGCCTCCGCTCCGGCCGCCGCCCCCGCCGCCGCCCCGTCGCTGCTCGCGGGCACGCCCGTGCCACCGTCGCTGACCTCGCCGCGGTCCTCCGTGAGCATGCCGGCGCTCGAGCCGTCCTACTTCGCCCAGGTCTCCCTCGGCCCGCTGTCCGCGAACGTGCTTCCGGGGACTCCGGAGCGTACGGAGATCACGTCCGGGGGCACCCGGGTGGCCGTGCTGACCAAGGGCGCGCGCACCGTCGTTCTGACGGGCCCGGAGCGGACCTTCACCGAGAACAAGCAGTCCTTCGTGGACGACTTCCAGCGCACCCTCCCCGACCAGACCCTGCCGGTCGCGGACCGCAAGTACTGGGGCACCTCCCCCGGCGGCGGCAGCTGGTCCACCCTCGGACCGGTCGACACCGACTACTCGGTGGTCCCGGGCAGCGGGGTCATCGCGCTCACCACCGACTACGCCAGCCGCCACGCCACCCTCCGGGACGACGAGATCACCGACGTCGACGTCCGCGCGGTGGCGAAGTTCGACAAGGTGCCCACCGGGCAGGCCTGCTCGTACGCCCTGTCCTTCGGCTACCAGGACACGCACAACAACTACCGTGCCAGGCTGTCCTTCCTGACCTCCGGCGCCGTCGAGCTGCGCGTGGAGAAGGAAGTCGCCGACACCGTCACCCAGCTGAGCACGGCCACCACCCTGGCCACCGGCGTCGCGGCGGGCACCAACTGGACGATCCGCGTGCGCCGCGAGGGAACCCGCATCCAGGTCAAGGCCTGGCGCAGCGACTCCGCCGAGCCGGCCGCGTGGGCCGTGGACGTCACCGACTCGACCTTCGCCAAGGGACGCGTGGGCCTGCGCGCGCTGGCCAACCAGGGCTGCACGAACCTTCCGGTCAAGCTGGTGGTCAGCCGCTTCCAGGTGGACGCCGGGACCTGGCAGCAGCCGCCGTCCGTCACCCACACCACCTGGGTACGGGTCCTGCCCGCGCCCTTCGACGGGACCTGGACCCCGGCGCTGGAGCAGACGGTGCGCGGCTGGGCCGCCTCCACCACCCCGGACGTCCTCGCGTACGCGGCGATGTTCCTCGCCGGGGCGCCCGCCGTCACCGCCGGCACGGGCCCGGCCGCGGGCAAGCAGGCACTGGGCGAGGCCGGTTACGGCTACCTGGACCCGCAGGGCTACCGCTACGAGGGCGCCGACTTCCACGAGTACATGAACCTCGGCTGGACCTTCCCGGACGGCACCTACACCGGACCCTCCAGCAAGCAGGTCGGCAACCTCGACTGCTCGGGCTACACGCGCATGGTCTACGGCTACCACATGGGGATTCCGGTGGCCGCGGGCGCGGACACCTCCAAGACCCGGATCCCGCGCAAGTCCCGCGACATGGTGGACTACGCCCCCGGTGCGCGGATCGACCAGACGGACGGCACGAACCCGCCCGCCGCGCAGCAGCTCCAGCCCGGCGACCTGCTCCTGTTCAACGCCGACTCGGGCGACGACACGGTGACCGTCACCGTCGACCACGTCGGCATCTACCTCGGCCTGGACTCCGCCGGCAAGCGCCGCTTCCTGTCCAGCCGCAAGACCGGCAACGGACCGACGATGTCCGACCTGGGCGGCGCCTCCCTGCTCGACGGCACCGGCACCTACGCGAAGAAGCTGCACACCGTGCACCGCATCTGACGCCGTACGCCTCCTCAGCCCGGCGGGCGCATGCGGAAGTCGTAGCGGGGCGGGAGCGGGCGGTCGGTGAGCGTCGACCAGACCTCGCCGAGGACCTCCTCGCCCTCCCGCAGATCGGCGAGTTCGAAGCCGTCCTCGAAGACCCGCCGGGCCGCCGCCACATGGCCCTCCGCCGCCAGGAGGCGGGCGGCGAGCAGCCGGAAGCGGCCCTGCTCGCGCAGGGCGGGCCGCAGCCGGTCCCAGACCCGGCGCGCTTCGGCCAGGCGGCCGGCGGCCAGCAGGGTCGCCATCGCCTCCTGGCCGAGCGCGGACTCGGCGGCCGTCCACGGGTCGCCGCCGCGGCTCTCCGCGGCCAGGTCGTCGAAGGCCGCCGCGTACCCGTCGGCCGCCCGTGGCAGGTCGCCGGCCAGGGCGTCCGCAACGGCCAGGCAGCGCAGCAGCGGCCACCGCGAGGGGGCCAGCGCCAGCCCGCGCTCCCAGCTCCGCACCGCCTGGGCCACGTCTCCGGCGTGCCACTGGGCGACGCCGAGGTGGTATTCGGTGAGCGGTTCCGCCGGGGCCGTCTCCAGCATGTCCCGCCAGTGCGCGGCGACCAGGCTCGGCCCCGGCGGCGCCACCCGGCGGGGAGCGGGGAAGACACCCGTGCGCCACAGCTCCAGCCACGGTTCCTGGGCCTCTCCCATCCGGGACTCCTCGAAGGGGGTGCCGGGCAGCTTGAAGCCGCCGCACAGCACCTCCAGCGCCCCCCAGCCGGAGCCGGCCGCCAGCCGCTCCCCCGGCTCGGTGTCGGCGCAGCCGCGCCACGCCTCGTAGGCCGCGTCCACCCGCTCGCGGGGCAGTACGGCGTCCAGCGCGTCCTGCGCGGCGCCGCGGGCCGCCGCCCAGTCGGGGCCGTGCACCGCCGAGGCCTGCGCGGCCAGCGGCCCGTACGCCTCCAGCCAGCTGAACTCCGCCCCGCCCTCGAGCCGTACGTGCTCCAGCTGGGTGCGGGCCAGTCCCGCCTGGATCTCCGCGTATCCGCCCGTGCCCGGCTCCGTCAGCCACTCCTGCCAGCGGCGGCCGCCGACGCCCGCGCCCCAGACGAACAGCTTGCGCCCGCGCAGCCGCGCGGTGGAGGTCTGCACCAGCCCGCGCCCGTCCGCGTCGAGGGAGGCGATCCAGGGCCGGGCTCCGTCCCGGACCTCGTAGAAGAAGTCGGCCGGGTACGCGCTGCGCAGGGGGTACGTGCGGTCCGCGCCCTCCCACTGCGGCACGGAGATGCGGCGCAGCGAGCGCTCGTACCCGAAGTGCCAGGCCTCGTCGGCGGGGGCGAGGACGCGGGTGCCCGCGTCCTCGGGCACGGCGATGTTGGACCACCAGTAGACGGGTGCGGGCCGCTCGTGCGGATTGCGCACGCGGACGCCGACGTAGAGGAACTCCGAGTCCTCGGGCAGCCACAGGTCCACCTGGAAGGGCAGGTCGCGCAGTCGCTCCCACTCCCACAGCCGGACCATCACGCCGCCGTCCGGGGCCGGGACGAGCGCGGCGTGCAGGGGGGCGCAGGACAGGGTGGTGTGGCCGGTGGCGCCGGTGTTCCACTCGATGCCGCCGGAGAACCAGGCGCCGTTGAGGGCGAAGTTGGCGGGCTGGAACACCGGGTTGCGGTAGAGCAGTTCGCGCCCGGTGGGCAGGTGCACCAGGGAGTGGACGCGCCCGCCCAGCCCGGGGAGCACGGTGACCCGCAGGTGCTCGTTCTCGATGACGATGGAGTCGAACTCCCGCTCCGAGCGCTGCCGTCCGTACCCGTCCCGGATCCGGACCGGCAGCAGCGAGCGCAGCGGCTCGTACCCGATCTGCCGTGCCATGTCGCGCGGCAGGCCGTCGCGCGAGCGCTCGTCCAGTTCGTGCACCCCGTCGGGCGCGCGGAGGGCGGGCAGCGGGTTCTCGGGGCCCAACGGGGCTGCGGGGAGGGTCAGTACGGCGCGTCGGACGGTGGTGGCCATGAGGAAATGGAACACGCAGCGGCCGCCGCTGCACAGGGGTTCCGCAGATCACCACCGGTCAGGATTACGCAAAGGCGCCGGCGACCAGGTCGGCGAGCAGGGCGCCCGCACGGCCGTCCGGGTCCGGGTCCGGGTCCAGGTCCGGGTTCGGGTCCGGGTCCGGGTCCGGGTCGTAGATCGTGACGTTGATCCCGACGCAGACATCCTGGCGGACCGGGCCCTTACGGGATGGGCATGTCGGCGGTGACGGCCCAGCGCTCGTGATCGCGCCACGCGCCGTCGACGTGGAGGAAGTCCGGGGAGAACCCCTCCCGGCGGAAGCCCGCGCCGCGGACGAGCGCGATCGAAGCGGTGTTGCCGGGCTGGATGTTGGCCTCCAGGCGGTGCAGACCGAGGCCGCCCTCGGTGGCGGGGGCGAAGGCGTGCGCGAGGACCAGGCGCAGGGCCTCGTGGAACAGTCCCCGGCCGGCGGCGTGCGCGAAGGCCCCGTAGCCCAGGGCGCCGCACTGGAAGGCGCCCCGCACGATGTTGTTGATGTTGACGAAGCCGGCGAGGGCGCCGGTCTCCCGCTCGCAGACGAGGAACCCGGCCCGGCCGTCGCCCTCGGTCAGCCGGGCCGCGTACGGCTCGTACTCCTCGAGGGTGGCGGGCGGGAACAGCCAGGGGCGGTGGAGGTCGCGGCTCTCGTGCGCGCGCGCCGTGAACTCGGGCCCGTCGGCGGTCCGGAAGGGCCGCAGGCCCACCCGCGCGCCCTCCCTGAGGTACGTGGAAAAGGTCATCCGCCCAGGCTACGAGGTGTGACAGCATCCCCGGTGTGATCACTGCCCCCGATCCTCGTGACCTCCTGCTCGCCGCGGCACGGGACAACGCCGAGTGGTGCGACGCCGTCGTGCGCGGCCACGGACCGGCCGGCGCGTTCGCCCCGGACGCCTGGGCCAGCGCACGCCGGACCCCGCCGCTGTACCCCGACGCGGTGACCCTCGCTCCGGGCGCCCCGGCTGCCGCGCTGGCGGCCCGGATCGACACCGGGGGCCCCGGCTGCTCGGTCAAGGACAGTTTCGCCGATCTGGACCTGGCCGGGGAGGGCTTCGAGGTGCTCTTCGAGGCCCGGTGGATTCACCGCCCGGCCGCGGCGCCCGTCGCGGCCGCCGGCCCCCGCCTCGAGTGGGCCGCGGTCACCGACGCCGCCGGACTGGAGGACTGGGAGGCCGCCTGGGACGGCGAGCGGAGCACGGGCCTGTTCCACCCGGGCCTGCCGGGCCGGGACATCGTCTTCCTGGCGGGCCGTGCCGGGGGCCGGACCGTCGCCGGGGCCGTCGCGCACCGGGGCAGCGGCGCGGTGGTCGGCCTGTCCAACCTGTTCGCCCACGACGATGCCGACACCGACGCCGTCTGGGCGGGCGCGCTCACCGCGATCGCCGCCCGCTGGCCGGAGCTGCCGGTCGTCGGCTACGAGTCGGGGGACGATCTCGACGCCGCCGTACGCGCCGGGTTCACCCCGATCGGCCCCCTCCGCGTCTGGCTCCACACGGCCTAGACGCCTGGCTAGGGCCCAAGTTGCAGCCGGGGCACGTCCGTGCGCTCGATCCCGAACACCTGGGTGTACAGGGACAGTTCCGCCTCGAGCGCCCGGACCATGGTGTCCGCCCGGCGGAAGCCGTGGCCCTCGCCCGCGAAGGCCAGGTACGCGTGCGGCACCGACCGCCCCCGCATGGCGGCGAGGAACCGATCTGCCTGGGCGGGCGGGCAGACGGCGTCCTCCAGGCCCTGGAGCAGGACGAACGGGGCGTTGATCCGGTCGGCGCGGGCCACCGGCGAGCGCTCGCGGCAGAGGACGGCGAGGGTCTGCGGCGGTCCGGCCAGGCCGTCGACGTAGTGCGATTCCAGGTCGTGGGTCTCCTCGGCGAAGCCGAGCAGGTCCAGGACGGGGTAGATCACCGCCGCGCAGGCGTACAGGTCGGTGGCGGCCAGTGAGGCGGCCGCGGTCCAGCCGCCCGCGCTGGCTCCGCGGATGGCGAGCCGGTCCGGGTCGGCGGTGCCCTCGGCGGCCAGCGCCCGGGCCACCGCCGCGCAGTCCTCCACGTCCGCCACACCCCACTGCTCGCGCAGCCGCTCCCGGTAGGCGCGCCCGTAGCCGGTGGAGCCTGCGTAGTTGACCTCGACGACGCCGATGCCGCGGGAGGTGAAGTAGGCGATGTGCAGGTCGAGTACGGGCGGGACGTGGTCGGTGGGGCCGCCGTGCGCCCACACCACGTACGGGGGCAGTTCGTCGGCGGGCGCCCGGCAGGCCGGATGGTGCGGCGGGTAGACGTGCGCGTGGATCTCCCGGTTGTCGGGGCCGAGGAAGGTGCGGCTCTGCGGCTCCGGGTAGTAGGCCGGATCGACCGGGTCCACCCCGTGCGCGCCGACCACCCGGGCGTGCCCGGTGGCGGTGTCCAGTTCCACCACCTCGTACGCGCTGCGCGGGCTGGCCGCGACCCCGTACACGCGGGTGCCGCTCACGGCGAGGGTCGGCTGCCAGGCCGTCCAGGGCCCGGCGGCGTCCACCAGGTCGCCGCTGTCCGGGTCGAGGACGCCGAGCACGCAGGAGCCCTGGCCGTGCAGCACGGCGACGGGGCCCCCGCCGGGCAGCGGGGCGAGCCAGCGCAGCCCGGGCTTCCACAGCGGGCCGCCGAACTCCTCTTCCCTGGGGCAGAGGTTGACCGCCTCGCCCGTCGCCGGGTCCACCCGGTACGGGTTCCACCAGCCGCCGCGGTCGCTGACCGCGAGGAGGGTTCCGCCGGCGGTCCACTCGACCTGGGCGACGGCCTCGGCGGGGCCGCCCAGGACGGTACGGGGCCGCTCGAGCCGGCCGTCCGGCGTGACCTCGGCCAGGAGCAGCTCGGTGCCGTCCCAGGGCATCCGCGGGTGGTCCCACACCAGCCACGCCGCGTGCCGCCCGTCCGGGGAGAGCCGCGGTCCGGTGGTGAACCGGTGCCTGTCGTCGGTCAGTTCCCGTACCGCGGCCCGGTCACCGGCCGCCGACCCGTCCAGCGGGACGGCGGCCAGCACCCGGCGGACGTCGGCCGGCGCGGAGCCGGTGAACTCCTCCAGCACGCACCAGACTTCGGAGCCGTGCAGGATCGGATCGGCCCAGCGCAGCCCGCCGCCGACATGGGATACCGGGGTCAGGGGCCGCGGCGTCGCGGCGGCGCCGGGCGCGTCCGGTTCGTAGGCGTAGAGCCGCTGGTCGGCGAAGTGCACGAAGACCAGCAGCGGTCCTCCTTCCGCCCGTTCGGCTCCGGCCCAGGGCAGGCCGCCGTACTCGGTGAACCGGCTGCGCACGTCCCAGGGCGCGGGCAGGGCGGTGACGCCCCCGCCGACGGGACGGCCCTCGCCGACGGCACGGCCTTCCCCCGCGGGACGGCCCCCGCCGACGGGACCGCCTTCCCCCGCGGGACGGCCCTCACCGACGGGCCCCCCGCCGGGAGCCGGGCGGCGCACCAGCGCCCTGCGGCCGCCCTCCCGCGGCCGGGGCTCGGTCCACCACACCTCTGAGCCGACCGTGCCCACGTATTCGGGCCGCCCGTCGAGGGAGGCGGCGACCTCGGCGGAGAGGGGCGAGGGCCAGCTTCCGTAGGGCCGGGTCACCCCCGCCATCACAGGGTCCCCCTCACAGCGTCCGCAGCGCGTGGTCGAGGACGCGGACGCCGAAGTGCAGGGCGTCGACGGGGACCCGCTCGTCCACGCCGTGGAACAGGGACCAGTAGTCGAAGCCGGGCGGCAACTTGAGCGGCGAGAAGCCGTAGCCGGTGATGCCGAGGCGGGAGAACTGCTTGGCGTCGGTGCCGCCCGCCATGCAGAACGGCACCACGTGCCCGTCCGGGTCGAACCGCTCGACGGACTCGCGCAGGACCGCGTACGTCCGCCCGTTCACGGGCGCCTCGAGCGCGACCTCCCGGTGCTCGAACTCCCACCGCACGTCGGGGCCGGTGAGCGCGTCCAGGGTGGCGATGAACTCGGCCTCGCCGCCCGGCAGCATCCGGCCGTCCACATAGCCGGTGGCCTGGCCGGGGATCACGTTCAGCTTGTAACCGGCGCTGAGCATCGTCGGGTTGGCGCTGTTGCGCACGGTCGCGTCGACGAGGGCCGCGGCCGGGCCGAGGCTGCCGAGCACGCCGTCGAGGTCGAATCCCGGCGCCCGCGGGTCCACCGACAGGCCCTGGAGGGCGGCCAGTTCGGTGATGCAGGCGACGACGGTGTCGGTGAGGCGGACCGGCCACTCGTACGCGCCGATCCGGGCGACGGCGGCGGCGAGCCGGGTCACGGCATTGGCGCGGTTGGGCTTGGAGCCGTGCCCGGTGGTCCCCTGCGCCGTCAACTTCAGCCATGCGGTGCCGCGTTCCCCGGCGGCGATCGGGTAGAGGGCCTTGCCGTTGCCGGGGTGCACGGTGAAGGCTCCGGATTCGCTGATGCCCTCCGTGCAGCCGTCGAAGAGGTGCGGATGGCGGTCGGCGAGGAAGCCGGAGCCGTCGACCGCGCTGTCCTCCTCGTCGGCGGTGAAGGCGATCACGATGTCCCGGCGCGGCTGCACTCCGGCCCGCGCCCAGGCCCGTACGACGGCCAGCACCATCGCGTCCATGTTCTTCATGTCGACGGCCCCGCGGCCCCACACCACGCCGTCGCGGACCTCCCCCGAGAAGGGGTCCACGCTCCATTCGGCGGCCTCGGCGGGGACCACGTCGAGGTGGCCGTGGACCAGGAGCGCCCCGGCGGACGGGTCCGAGCCGGCGATCCGGGCCACCACGTTGGTGCGGCCCGGGGTGCGCTCGAGCAGGACCGGCTCCAGGCCGGCGGCGGCGAGCCGTTCGGCGGCGTACTCGGCGGCGGGGCGCTCGCGGCAGTCGCCGCCGCCCCGGTTGGTCGTGTCGATCCTGATGAGGCCGGAGGTGAACTCGACCGCCTCGTCGAGGGCGGTCTGGTCGACGGCGTCGGCCGCAAGACGGTCCTGGGCCTGGGCCGGGGCCTCGGCGGTGACTACGGGCATGTCAGCCATACTGCTCCTCCACGGCCGCGGAGACGACCGTCGTGACCGCCTTGAAGGTGCGGATCCCCTCGTACATGGTCTCGCTGCTGTACGCGATCCGGCGCTCGCCGCACCGCTCGGCGCCCGGGACCACCGTGGCCGCCATGGCCAGGTGCTCGGCGTCGAACTCCACCTCCACGGTGTAGGGGCCGCCGCCGGGCACCGGATCGCGCCGGACCGCCAGGGCCGTGGCCTCCTTGGCCGCCGCGCGGATGTCGGCGGCGGTGCGGGCGGGGGTCCGGCAGACGGCGGCGTAGCGCGAGACGTGGTCCTTCACGGCGACGGTCACCGCGTCCGGGGCGTAACCGGCGGCGTCGGCGCAGGTCAGGTCGTCGCCGGTGACCAGGATGACGGGCACCCCGTACTCGGCGACGACGTGCGCGTTGAGCAGTCCCTCGCTGGCCCGGGTCCCGTTGAGCCAGACGCCGGTGATGGAGTTGGCGAGGTAGGTGTGGGCGAGGACCCCTTCGGAGCCGGCTCCGGTGTGGTAGCCGACGAAGGCGATCCCGTCGACGTCCCCGTGCTGGACGCCCTCGACCATGGAGAGCGTCTTGTGGCGGCCGGTGAGCATCTCGGCGCGGGCGTCGAGCTTCTCCAGCAGCAGGTTGCGCATGGTCCAGTGGGCCTCGTTGACGAGGACCTGGTCGGCGCCGCCGTCGTAGAAGCCGAGCACGGCCGCGTTGACGTCGGAGGTGAACATGTGCCGGCAGCGCTCCCACTGGGACGCTCCGGGCAGCACGTCCTCGGGCCAGGTGACGCCGGTGGCGCCCTCCATGTCGGCGGAGATGAGGATCTTCATCGGGCCCCCGGACGATCGGTTGCGGAGCCCCAGCCTAGCTCTCGCACCTCGTCCGGCCCGGGGGCCACGCCCGGGCCCGGACGGCCCACCGGCCCGGAATTCCACCCGATCCGGTGAGCCGCCCGGCGGCGGGCAACGCCCGGGCTCAGGCCTCGACTTCGGCGGCCAGGTTGGCCAGGACGGTGTCGTAGATGCGGCCGAGGCCCTTGGGGGCGAAGGTGCGCTCGAAGAAGCCTCCGATGCCGCCGGCGCCGTTCCACACGGTGGTGACCACGGCCTTGGACTTGCCCTCGCCGGCCGGGGTGACCACCCAGGTGGTGACCATGGAGGAGTTGCGGTCCTTCTCCACCAGCTGACCGTCGGTGGGCTCGCTGACCTCGAGCAGGCAGTCCCGCACGCGCTTGCTGGTGGCCTGGAGCTTCCAGTGGACCAGGGTCCCCTCGCCGTCGCCGCCCTCGCGCACCTCGTACTCGCTGAAGTGCTCGGGCAGCAGCTTCCCGCGGGTCCCGGTGTAGTCCGCCAGCGCGTCGAACACGGTCTCCGCGTCGGCCGCGATGATCCGCTCCGTGGTGGCCTCGACCTGCGCCATAGCTGTTCCTCCAGCAGTTGTGATCGCTCGTCACGCCGAAGCCAACCACCTCCGGGGCGGTCGCCCAAATCCGCCGTCGACGAGCGCCCCGGCCGGAAGCCCCCCGCACGATCATGGGAACGTTTGTTCTATTCTCGGGGCCGACACCGAGGAGGCGCCATGCGCTGGGAGAATCTGACCGGGGGCCCGGGCGGCCCCGCCGCGCTGTTCGGGGCCGACGCCGTCGTGACGCGCACGATCGACACGCCCGAGTTCCGCGGGATCACCTTCCACGAGGTCCGGGCCCGCTCGATCGTCAACCGGGTGCCCGGGGCCTCGCGCATGCCGTTCGAATGGACCGTCAACCCCTACCGCGGGTGCAGCCACGCCTGCGTGTACTGCTTCGCCCGCAAGACCCACGGCTACCTGGACCTCGACACCGGCATCGGCTTCGACTCGCAGATCGTCGTCAAGACCAACGCCCCCGAACTGCTGCGCCGCGAGCTCGGCTCGAGCCGGTGGAGCGGCGCGCACATCGCCATGGGCACCAACGTCGACTGCTACCAGCGCGCCGAGGGCCGCTACCGGCTGATGCCCGGGATCATCGAGGCGCTGCGCGAGCGCGCCAACCCCTTCTCGATCCTCACCAAGGGCACGCTGATCCTGCGCGACCTGCCCCTCCTCCAGGAGGCCGCGGCGGTCACCGAGGTCGGGATCTCCGTCTCCGTCGGCTTCACGGACGCCGCCCTGTGGCGGACCGTGGAACCCGGGACGCCCTCCCCCGCCGCGCGGCTGAGCGCCGTGCGGACACTGACCGACGCCGGGATCGAGTGCGGTGTCCTGATGGCCCCGGTCATCCCCTTCCTCGGCGACGCGCCGGAGCAGCTGCGGGACACCGTCCGCGCCATCGCCCGGTCCGGCGCGACCTCCGTGACACCCCTGGTACTCCATCTGCGGCCCGGGGCGCGCGAGTGGTTCACGGCCTGGCTGGGCGCGCACCACCCGCACCTCGTGGAGCGGTACGAACGGATGTACGCGGGCGGCTCGTACGCGCCCACCTGGTACCAGCGGCAGATCACCCGCCAAGTCCACGAGCTGGCGGCGGAATTCGGCATCGGGCCGAGCGGGCGCGGGGCGGCCCGCCGGGTCGTCGTCCCCGAGCGGCCGGCGCCCGCCGCGCCCGCCCAGCTCACCCTCCTTTGACGCCCCTCACCCCCGAGAGGTCATCACATCGGGCCAATGGGCGGCCCAATCCCGCTTTCCGGGCGCGGTTTCCGGGACGATTCCGCCCAGAACCCTCGGCTGGGAGGCCCCATGCTCCACCCCTTGAAGAAGCGCGCCGCTGTCCTGCTGTCGATCTCGACCGTCGCGGCCGTCGCGTCCGGCCTCGCGAGCCCGGTCTCGGCCGCCCCGGCGGCCCCGGCGGCCCCGGCGGCCCCGGCGGCAGCCGTGCCGAAGCAGGCCCCGCTGCGCTGGACCGGCTGCGCGACCCCCCGCTACCCGACGCTCCAGTGCGCCTCCCTCAAGGTCCCCCTCGACCACGCCAAGCCCGCCGGACGCCAGATCTCCCTCGCCCTGACCCGCGTCCCGCACACCGCCGCCACCTCCGCCGGCCCCCTGCTGGTCAACCCGGGCGGCCCGGGCGGCAGCGGGCGTACCCTGGCGGGCTTCGTCGCCTCCGCCCTCCCCAAGGACGTGGCGGCCCGGTTCGACGTGATCGGCTTCGATCCACGGGGCGTCGGCAAGAGCGAGCCGGCCCTCGACTGCGGGTCGGGCCACTTCGCCCCGGTCCGGCCGGACTCCGTACCGGTGGACGCGGCGACCGAGCAGGCCAACCTGGACCGGGTGCGGTCCTTCGCCGAGTCCTGCCAGGCCGCGCACGGGGACGTGCTGCCGCACATCGGCACCGTCTCCGCGGCCCGCGACATCGAGCTGCTGCGCACGGCCCTCGGCGCGGAGCGGATCAGCTACTTCGGCTACTCGTACGGCACCTACCTGGGCGCGGTGTACGCCAAGCTGCACCCCCAGCGGGTGCACCGGCTCGTCCTGGACTCCGTGGTCGACCCGGGAGGCGTCTGGTACGAGGACAACCTCGCGCAGGACCGGGCCTTCGACTCCCGCCACAAGGCCTTCCTGGCCTGGGTGGCGAAGTACGACGCCACCTACGGGCTCGGCACCGGCGCGGCCGAGGTCGAGGGGCGCTGGTACGCCATGCGGGACGCGCTGCGACGGGCGCCCGCGGGCGGCAAGGTGGGTCCGGCGGAGCTGGAGGACACCTACATGCCCGGCGGGTACTTCAACGGCTACTGGCCGAGCCTGGCCGAGGCCTTCGCGGCCTACGCGGTGAAGAAGGACCCGAAGCCGCTGGTGGCCGCGTACGAGCGGTTCGGCGCGGTGGAGCCCTCCGCGGGCAACGGCTACAGCGTCTACACGGCGGTGCAGTGCCGGGACTCGGCCTGGCCGAAGGACTGGAACCAGTGGCGTGCGGACATGTGGCGCACGCACGCCGAGGCCCCGTTCATGACCTGGAACAACGCCTGGTACAACGCGCCGTGCGCGTTCTGGCCGACGGAGCCGCTCGAGGCCCCGGACGTGACCAACGCCGACCTGCCGCCCGCCCTCCTGCTCCAGGCGACGGACGACGCGGCGACCCCGTTCCAGGGGGCGCTCAGCATGCGGGAGAAGCTGAAGGGCGCGGCCCTGGTCGTCGAGGAGGGCGGCGGCAACCACGGGATCTCGCTCAGCGGCAACAAGTGCCTGGACGAGAAGGTCTCGGCGTACCTGAAGACGGGCCGGGCGGCGGACGCCAGCTGCCCCGCCCAGGAGGCCCCGAAGCCGACCGCGGCGACCCGTGCGGTCCCCTCCTCGGCCGGCGGCGCGGCCCTGCACGGGCTGCTCGGCTTCCGGGGCTGAGGGTCAGCCGGCCGGCAGCACCGCGAAGGCCTCCACCTCCAGCAGCAGTTCCGGCCGGAACAGGGCCGCGACCTGGACGGCCGAGGAGGCGGGCAGCCGGTCGGCGGGGATGACGGCGTCGCGCGCCTCCCGTACCGCGGGCAGGTGCGCGACGTCCGTGACGAAATAGGTCAGCTTCACGACGTCGTCGAAGGTCGCCCCGGCCGCGGCCAGGCAGCGCCGCAGGTTCTCGAAGACCTGGCGGGCCTGGGCGGCGGGGTCGCCCTCGCCGACGACCGCGCCCTTCTCGTCGAGGGCGCACTGCCCGGAGACGGCGACGAACCGCCCGGTGCCCATGACGACGTGCGCGTAGCCGGCGGCGGGGGCGACGCCCTCGGGCGCGGCTATGCGGGCGAGGCGGGTGCTCTGGTGATCGGTCATGGGCCGATCATGTCAGCCGAGCGCGCGCAGCGCGGCGGTGGCCGCGACCGCGAGGCGGGGGTGGGCCTGGGCGCGGGTCAGCAGTTCGCGGGCGCGCGGGTCGCCGAGGGCGCCGAGGCCCTCCACGCAGGCCAGGGCGACCCGCCAGTAGGGGTCGTGCGGGGAGAGCAGCCGGGACAGGGTCGCCATCAGGGCCGGGGCCGACTCCGGGGCGCGCAGGGCGGTGAGCAGGCGGACGGGCTGCAGGGCGTAGGCGGTGCGCAGGCCGTTGGTGGCGAGGGCGGCCGCCGCGCGGGCGGTGCGCGGGTCGCCGAGCACGGCCAGCGCCTCGGCGGCCGCGGCGCAGCGCGGCGGGTCGCGGTGGTTGAGCAGCAGCACGAGGGATTCGAAGGCGCGGCGGTCCCCGGCCAGACCCAGCCGGTACGCGGCCAGTTCGCGGGCCCACAGGGGCAGCCCGGCGGAGGTCAGGGCGGCCGCCAGGGCATCGGGGCCGGCGGCGAGCAGCGCCTCGTACTCCGGGTACTCCGGGGAACCGGTGGCTTCCGCCCGCAGGCGCTCCAGCACGTCGTTCACGCGGCCACCCTAGGGGGCCGAGGAGGCCGCCACGGCCCGTTCTCGGCGATTGATGATCGATGATCGATGATCGGTACATTTGGGCGGTACAGGTCACATCTCCGCGCTCTGGCGCACCAGTTACCGGCGGGTTACTGTCGCTTCCATACGTACGAGGGCGGCCTGGTGACGCAGCCGCCCCGTGCCGGTCGGTTCTGCACGACTCCACGGCGCCCCCGGGACAGGGTCTCCGCCGCTTTTCCGCTCCGCGGGCACGGCCCTTCGGGCGCCTGCCCCGGGCCACCTGCTTCCGGGCGTCCGCCTCCGGGCCTGCGCCCCACGGGCATCTGCTCGCGGGCTCCTTCCCGCTGGCTTCCTCCGCACGGTTCCGCCTGGTCTTCCGTACGGCATCCGCGCGCGGTGTGCGCCGCGCGCCCCCTCAGTCGTCACCCTCATCCACTGGAGTCCCTCGATGGACCGTCAGTCCAGTCACCCCACCCTCCAGACCATCGCCGTCGTCGGACTCGGCACGATGGGCACCGGCATCGCCGAGGTCCTCGCCCGCGCCGGCCGCGAGGTCATCGGCATCGACATCAGCGAGACCGCCGCCCGCCGTGCCGCGGACGCGCTCGCGGCGGCCACCGGGCGCTCCGTCACCCGGGAGCGCCTCACCGAGCAGGAGCGGGCGGACGTGCTCGCCCGCTTCCGCACCTTCACCGAGCTGGGCGCCGCCGCCGAGGCCGATCTCGTCATCGAGGTCGTGCCGGAGTCGTACGAGCTCAAGCAGCAGGTATTCCGCGAGCTCGACGCGATCGTCCGGCCCGACACGATCCTGGCCACCGGCACCAACGCCCTGTCGGTGACCCGGCTCGCCGCCGAGTCGCAGCACCCCGAGCGCGTGGTGGGCCTGCACTTCTTCAACCCGGCCCCGGCGATGAAGCTGGTCGAGGTCGTCTCCAGCGTGCTGACCGCCCCGTCGGCCGTCGAGGCCGTCACCGAGCTGGCCCGCGCGCTCGGCAAGGAGCCCGTCGCGGTCGGCGACCGGCCCGGATTCGTCGCCGACGGCCTGCTGTTCGGCTACCTCAACCAGGCCGCGGCCATGTACGAGGCGAAGTACGCCTCCCGCGAGGACATCGACGCGGCGATGCGGCTCGGCTGCGGCCTGCCCATGGGTCCGCTCGCGCTGCTCGACCTGATCGGCGTGGACACCGCGCGCACCGTCCTGGAGGCCATGTACACCTCCTCCGGTGACCGGCTGCACGCTCCGGCGCCGATCCTGGGCCACCTCGCGGAGGCCGGGCTGACCGGCCAGAAGGCCGGGCGCGGCTTCTACACCTACGAGGCACCGGGCAGCTCCACGATCGTCCGCGACGCCCTGACCCCCCTGGACGGGGCCCGCCTCGGCGAGGGGCGGCCGGTCACCTCGGTCGGCGTGGCCGGCTCCGGCACCATGGCGAGCGGGATCGCGCAGGTCTTCGCGCAGTCCGGCTTCGACGTGGTGCTGGCCGCCCGCAGCCAGGAGAAGGCGGAGGCGGCGAAGGCCGCGATCGGCAAGTCCTTGGGCCGTGCGGTGTCCAAGGGCCGGCTGACCGAGGAGGCCGCCGCGCAGACCCTGGGCCGGATCACCCCGGCCGGTTCGCTGGACGCCTTCGCCGAGGTGGACCTGGCCGTGGAGGCCGTGGCCGAGGACCTCGCGGTCAAGCAGGAGCTGTTCGCGGCCCTCGACAAGGTCTGCAAGCCGGGCGCCGTGCTGGCGACGACCACCTCCTCGCTGCCGGTGATCGCGGTGGCCCGCGCGACCTCGCGCCCGCAGGACGTGATCGGCATGCACTTCTTCAACCCGGCTCCGGCGATGAAGCTGGTCGAGGTGGTCCGCACGGTCCTGACGGCCGACGACGTGCACGCCACGGTCCGCGAGGTCTGCGTCAAGGTGCGCAAGCACCCGGTGGACTGCGGCGACCGGGCCGGCTTCATCGTGAACGCCCTGCTGTTCCCGTACCTCAACAACGCGATCAAGATGGTCGAGCAGCACTACGCGAGCCTCGACCAGATCGACGCGGCGATGAAGCTGGGCGGCGGGTACCCGATGGGACCCTTCGAGCTCCTCGACGTGGTCGGCCTCGATGTCTCGCTGGCCATCGAGAAGGTCCTCCACCAGGAGTTCCGCGACCCGGGCCTGGCCCCGTCCCCGCTGCTCGAGCACCTGGTGGCGGCGGGCTGCCTGGGCCGGAAGACCGGCCGCGGATTCCGTGAGTACGCCCGCCGGTAAGCCCCGGCCGGGCCACGAGCCGGATGCGTGGGGAGGGCTCCTCGGGCCCTCCGCACCCTCACGGTGGGCGAACCCTCCCGACGAGCACTGTGTGCCCAGTGCCGGTCCTCCCCCGCATCCACCCCCGTCCCACCCCCCTCGGGCGCACGCCGCCGCGCAGATGAAGTACGTTCGCTCTATGTCCCAGCCCGCCAAGACCTCGTCCCGCGCCGCCGCGGCCTCCGACCCACAGGAGAGCACGGCCGGCACCAAGGCGGCCGCACAGCGGCTCAAGATGCGCCGCGAGCTCGCCGCGGCCGCGATGGAGCTGTTCGCGACCAAGGGGTACGAGGCGACGACGGTCGACGAGATCGCCGCGACCGCGGGAGTGGCGCGGCGGACCTTCTTCCGGCACTTCCGGTCCAAGGAAGAGGCGATCTTCCCGGACCACGACGACACCCTGACCCGCGCCGAGGCCGTCCTCGACGCGGCCCCGGCGCACGAGCACCCGCTCGACACGGTGTGCCGCGGGATCAAGGAAGTCATGAAGATGTACGCCGCCTCGCCGGCGGTGTCGGTGGAGCGCTACCGGCTGACCCGCGAGGTGCCGGCGCTGCGGGAGCGGGAGATCGCCTCCGTGGCCCGCTACGAGCGGCTGTTCACCCGCTACCTGCTCGCCCACTTCGACGAGCAGGACCACCACGACGGCAACGACGACCCGCTGCTGGCCGAGGTGGCCGCCTCCGCGGTGGTGACCGCCCACAACCACGTGCTGCGGCGCTGGCTGCGGGCGGGCGGCCAGGGGGACGTGGAGGCGCAGCTGGACCACGCCTTCGCGATCGTGCGCAAGACCTTCGGCACGGGGATCGGCGCGGGCCGGACCCTGAACCCCACGGCGCCCGCCGCGCCGGCCGCGGTCCGCACGCAGGGCGAGGTGCTGGTGGCGGTGGCCCGGACGGACGCCCCGCTGGACGAGGTCATGCGGACCATCGAAGAGGCACTGCGCACCACGTAGTCCGGCAGGCAGCACCGCGCGATCCTCGTCACACAGGGCCGCCCCCGATCCGGGGGCGGCCCTGTTGTTTGTCCGGCTTGCCCCTACTCGCGGGTAACTCTGATCGATCATCGCTCATCGGTGCAGGTCAATCGGCAAATGAGAGAAAGTTTTGGCACGCGGTGCCTTGCCGGGTGACACGGGGTGCCATACGTTGAATCTCGTCCGGATGTCCCCGCGGCCCACGCCCACTCGGCACGGAACGCGCCCCGGATGCCTGCGTCACCAGGCCCCGCACGCCCCACCACAGGCGTCGCCAGCACCACTGCACCAGCCGGACCGACGGCACACCCGCACCCGTTCCACGCACCGTTCACCTCAGCGCACCCTCATCAGCGCTAGCCGGAGGCTCTACCGTGAAGGACATCCTGGACGCGATCCAGTCGCAGGCCGCTACGGCCGCCGACTTCGCGGCCCTGCCGCTCCCCGACTCGTACCGCGCGATCACCGTGCACAAGGACGAGGCGGAGATGTTCGCCGGGCTCACCACCCGCGAGAAGGACCCGCGCAAGTCCCTGCACCTGGACCAGGTTCCGCTGCCGGAACTCGGCCCGGGCGAGGCCCTGGTGGCCGTCATGGCCTCCTCGGTCAACTACAACTCCGTGTGGACCTCGATCTTCGAGCCGGTGTCCACGTTCAGCTTCCTGGAGCGCTACGGGCGCCTGTCGGAGCTCAGCAAGCGCCACGACCTGCCGTACCACATCATCGGCTCGGACCTCGCGGGCGTCGTGCTGCGCACCGGCCCGGGCGTCAACGCCTGGAACCCGGGCGACGAGGTCGTCGCGCACTGCCTCTCGGTCGAGCTGGAGTCCTCCGACGGCCACAACGACACGATGCTCGACCCGGAGCAGCGCATCTGGGGCTTCGAGACCAACTTCGGCGGCCTGGCGGAGATCGCCCTCGTCAAGTCCAACCAGCTGATGCCGAAGCCGGACCACCTCAGCTGGGAGGAGGCCGCCTCCCCCGGCCTGGTCAACTCCACCGCCTACCGCCAGCTGGTCTCCCGCAACGGCGCCGGCATGAAGCAGGGCGACAACGTCCTGATCTGGGGCGCCAGCGGCGGCCTCGGCTCCTACGCCACCCAGTTCGCGCTGGCCGGCGGCGCCAACCCGATCTGCGTGGTCTCCAGCCCCGAGAAGGCGGACATCTGCCGCTCGATGGGCGCGACGGCGGTCATCGACCGCAACGCCGAGGGCTACAAGTTCTGGAAGGACGAGCACACCCAGGACCCGAAGGAGTGGAAGCGCTTCGGCAAGCGCATCCGCGAGCTGACCGGCGGCGAGGACATCGACATCGTCTTCGAGCACCCGGGCCGCGAGACCTTCGGCGCCTCCGTGTACGTCACCCGCAAGGGCGGCACGATCACCACCTGCGCCTCGACCTCCGGCTACATGCACGAGTACGACAACCGCTACCTGTGGATGTCGCTGAAGCGGATCATCGGCTCGCACTTCGCGAACTACCGCGAGGCCTGGGAGGCCAACCGGCTGATCGCCAAGGGCAAGATCCACCCCACCCTGTCGAAGGTCTACTCCCTGGAGGAGACCGGCCAGGCCGCGTACGACGTCCACCGCAACCTCCACCAGGGCAAGGTCGGCGTCCTGGCGCTGGCTCCCGAGGAGGGTCTGGGCGTCCGCGACCACGAACTGCGCGCCCAGCACATCGACGCCATCAACCGGTTCCGCAACATCTGAAGTCCGCAGAGGATCGCCTGAGATGACAGAGCGCCAGAAGGACAGGCCGTGGCTCATGCGGACGTACGCCGGCCACTCCACGGCCGAGGCGTCCAACGAGCTGTACCGCCGCAACCTCGCCAAGGGCCAGACCGGCCTGTCGGTCGCCTTCGACCTGCCGACGCAGACCGGCTACGACCCCGACCACGTCCTCGCCCGCGGCGAGGTGGGCCGGGTCGGGGTCCCCGTCTCCCATCTGGGCGACATGCGGCGGCTGTTCCAGGACATCCCCCTGGAGCAGATGAACACCTCGATGACGATCAACGCCACCGCCATGTGGCTGCTGGCGCTCTACCAGGTGGCCGCCGAGGAGCAGGGCGCGGACATATCCCGGCTCCAGGGCACCACCCAGAACGACATCGTCAAGGAGTACCTCTCGCGCGGGACGCACGTCTTCCCGCCGGGACCCTCGCTCCGCCTGACGACGGACATGATCGCGTACACGGTCAACCACATCCCGAAGTGGAACCCGATCAACATCTGCAGCTACCACCTGCAGGAGGCGGGAGCCACCCCGGTCCAGGAGATCTCGTACGCGATGTCCACCGCGATCGCGGTGCTGGACTCGGTGCGCGACTCGGGCCAGGTGCCCGAGGAGCGCTTCGGGGAGGTGGTCGCCCGTATCTCCTTCTTCGTGAACGCGGGCGTCCGCTTCATCGAGGAGATGTGCAAGATGCGCGCCTTCGGCCGCATCTGGGACCAGGTCACCCGGGAGCGCTACGGCATCGAGAACGAGAAGCAGCGCCGCTTCCGTTACGGGGTCCAGGTCAACTCCCTCGGTCTGACCGAGGCGCAGCCGGAGAACAACGTCCAGCGCATCGTGCTCGAGATGCTGGCCGTCACCCTCTCCAAGGACGCCCGCGCCCGCGCGGTGCAGCTGCCCGCCTGGAACGAGGCGCTGGGCCTGCCCCGGCCCTGGGACCAGCAGTGGTCGCTGCGCATCCAGCAGGTCCTGGCGCACGAGAGCGACCTGCTGGAGTACGAGGACATCTTCGCCGGATCGCACGTCATCGAGGCCAAAGTCGACTCCCTGGTCGCCGACTGCCTGGCCGAGATCGACCGGATCCAGGAGATGGGCGGCGCGATGGCCGCCGTCGAGTCCGGGTACCTGAAGTCCCAGCTGGTCTCCTCGCACGCCGAACGGCGGGCGCGGATCGAGGCCGGCGAGGACAAGATCGTCGGTGTGAACTGCTTCCAGCAGACCGAGGAGAACCCGCTCACGGCCGACCTGGACGGCGCCATCATGACGGTCGACCCGGCGGTGGAGGCGCTCACCGTCGAGCGCATCGCCCGCTGGCGGGCCGAGCGGCAGGAGTCCTCGGACCGGCAGGGGGGCGGCGACCCGTTCGTCTTCCCCACCACCCGGCAGGCCCTGGAGCGCCTCAAGGAGGCCGCGGCGGGGACCGAGAACCTGATGGAAGCCACCCTGGAGTGCGCCCGTGCGGGTGTCACCACCGGCGAGTGGGCGAGCGCGCTGCGCGAGGTCTTCGGCGAGTTCCGTGCTCCGACCGGGGTCTCCTCGGCCCCGGTGGCGGTCACCGCCGAGCCCGGCACGCCGATGCACGAGGTCCGCGAGAAGGTGGCCCGCACGGCCGACGAGCTCGGCACGGGCCGGCTGCGCCTGCTGGTCGGCAAGCCCGGCCTGGACGGGCACTCCAACGGCGCCGAGCAGATCGCCGTGCGGGCCCGCGACGCCGGATTCGAGGTGGTCTACCAGGGCATCCGGCTGACGCCCGAGGAGATCTCCTCCGCGGCGCTGGCCGAGGACGTGCACTGCGTGGGACTGTCCATCCTGTCCGGCTCCCACAGCGCACTCGTCCCGGACGTCCTGGAGCGGCTGCGCGCGGCGGGGGCGGGTGACATTCCCGTCATCGTCGGAGGCATCATTCCGAACGCGGATGCAGTTGCGCTCAAGGCAGCCGGTGTGGCCGCCGTCTTCACGCCGAAGGACTTCGGCATCACGGAGATCATCGGACGTATCGTCGACGAGATCCGCAAAGCCAACAAGCTCGCCCCTCTCGAAATCGTTGCAAGCACGGAGGTCCCCGCATGACCACGCCTGTCCACCCGGTGAACCGCCTTCGCCCGCGTCGCTCCTGCCTCGCGGTACCGGGTTCGAACCCGCGCTTCCTGGAGAAGGCCCAGGGCCTGCCGGCCGACCAGGTCTTCCTGGACCTGGAGGACGCCTGCGCGCCGCTCGCCAAGGAAGGCGCCCGCCACACGATCGTGGACGCGCTGAACAACGGTGACTGGACGGGCAAGACCCGCGTCGTGCGCGTCAACGACTGGACCACGCACTGGACGTACCGCGACGTCGTCACGGTCGTGGAGGGCGCCGGCCAGAACCTCGACTGCATCATGCTGCCGAAGGTCCAGGACGCCCAGCAGGTCGTGGCCCTGGACCTCCTGCTCACGCAGATCGAGAAGACCATGGGCTTCGAGGTCGGCAAGATCGGCATTGAGGCGCAGATCGAGAACGCCAAGGGCCTCGTGAACGTCGACGAGATCGCCGCCGCCTCCCCGCGGCTGGAGACGATCATCTTCGGCCCGGCGGACTTCATGGCCTCCATCAACATGAAGTCGCTGGTCGTGGGCATGCAGCCGCCCGGCTACGGCGCGGACGCCTACCACTACATCCTGATGCGGATCCTGATGGCGGCCCGCATGCACGACCTCCAGGCGATCGACGGCCCCTTCCTCCAGATCCGCGACGTGGACGCGTACCGCGAGGTGGCCGGCCGGGCGGCGGCGCTGGGCTTCGACGGCAAGTGGGTGCTGCACCCGGGCCAGGTCGACGCGGCGAACGAGGTCTTCTCCCCCTCGCAGGAGGACTACGACCACGCCGAGCTGATCCTGGACGCGTACGACTGGTGCACGTCCGAGGCCGGCGGCAAGAAGGGCTCGGCGATGCTCGGCGACGAGATGATCGACGAGGCCAGCCGCAAGATGGCCCTGGTCATCGCGGGCAAGGGCCGCGCGGCCGGTATGCAGCGCACCAGCAAGTTCGAGATCCCGGAGGCCTGACCGCCATGCAGTTCGGACGCACGTACGAAGAGTTCGAGGTCGGGGCGGTCTACAAGCACTGGCCCGGGAAGACGGTCACGGAGTACGACGACCACCTCTTCTGTCTGCTGACCATGAACCACCACCCGCTCCACATGGACAGCAACTACGCCGAGAACACGACCGACTTCGGCAAGAACGTGGTCGTGGGCAACTACATCTACTCGCTGCTGCTCGGCATGTCCGTGCCGGACGTCTCCGGCAAGGCCATCGCCAACCTGGAGATCGAGTCCCTGCGGCACGTGGCGCCGACCTTCCACGGCGACACCATCTACGGCGAGACCACGGTCCTCGACAAGACCCCGTCGAAGTCGAAGAACGACCGCGGCATCGTCTACGTCGAGACCAAGGGCTACAAGCAGGACGGCACCCTGGTCTGCGTCTTCCGGCGCAAGGTGATGGTCCCGACCGAGACGTACATCAAGGAGCGCGGCGGCGAACAGCCCGGCCGCCCGCAGCTGAAGGAACAGGGGAAGTAGCCATGGCCCGACTCGCCCAGACCGCCGGGCTCACGGACGTCCAGCGGGAGATCCTCAAGACCGTCCGGGAGTTCGTCGACAAGGAGATCATTCCGGTCGCGACCGAGCTCGAGCACCGTGACGAGTACCCGCAGCAGATCGTCGACGGCCTCAAGGAGCTCGGCCTCTTCGGCCTGATGATCCCGGAGGAGTACGGCGGTCTGGGTGAGTCGCTCCTCACCTACGCACTGTGCGTCGAGGAGATAGCGCGGGGCTGGATGTCCGTCTCGGGCATCATCAACACGCACTTCATCGTGGCGTACATGCTCAAGCAGCACGGCACGCAGGAGCAGAAGGACCACTTCCTGCCCCGCATGGCTCTGGGCGAGGTGCGCGGCGCGTTCTCGATGTCCGAGCCGGCGCTCGGCTCCGATGTGTCGGCCATCACGTCCAAGGCGGTGAAGGACGGCGACGAGTACGTCCTGAACGGCCAGAAGATGTGGCTGACGAACGGCGGCAGCTCCACCCTGGTGGCCGTTCTGGTGCGAAGTGACGAAGGACACCCCGAGGGCACGGCGCCCCACAAGTCGATGACGACCTTCCTCGTCGAGAAGGAGCCGGGCTTCGGTGAGGTCCGTCCGGGCCTGACCATCCCCGGCAAGATCGACAAGATGGGCTACAAGGGCGTCGACACGACCGAGCTCATCATGGACGGACTGCGCATTCCGGCCAATCGGGTCCTCGGCGGCCAGACGGGCCGAGGATTTTACCAAATGATGGACGGGGTGGAGGTCGGCCGCGTCAACGTGGCGGCCCGTGGCTGCGGCGTCGCTCAGCGTGCTTTCGAGCTCGGTGTCTCGTATGCCCAGCAACGTCACACTTTCGGCAAGGCGATCGCCGAGCACCAGGCCATCCAGTTCAAGCTGGCCGAGATGGCTACCAAGGTCGAAGCCGCCCATGCGATGATGGTGAACGCAGCACGCAAAAAGGACTCCGGGGAACGAAACGACCTCGAAGCAGGGATGGCGAAGTACCTCGCCTCCGAGTACTGCAAGGAGGTGGTGGAGGACGCCTTCCGTATCCACGGTGGTTACGGCTTCTCCAAGGAGTACGAGATCGAGCGCCTCTACCGGGAGGCCCCGATGCTGCTCATCGGTGAAGGTACCGCCGAGATCCAGAAAATGATCATCGGGCGACGCCTGCTCGAGGAGTACCGACTCCAGGGCTGAATGTCCCTTTTGCGGCGGATCATCCACCGATTCGCCGCAGAAGAGTCACTAGCAGTCACTGGCTGACGGACATCGACTCGGCTTCTGGCTTGCCCAGTTGTTGCGCGCAACCGATAGCATTCCAGTAAAGCCGCCGTCCCGTCCCCCCGTTTGCGGCGCGGCAATCACCCGCTACGAAGGTCATCCATGCCCCACAGCCAAACCTCTGCACCTCGCGACAGCCTCCTTGGCGTACGCCTCGCGCGCGGAGCATCGCCGTGGCTTCTGCCGACCCTCGCCACCGCGGCGCTCAGCCTCACCCGGGCTCGCAAGTCCGGGCGCTGGGCCGCGGCGGCCGTGCCCACCACCGCGCTCGCGGCGGGCATGCTGTGGTTCTTCCGCGACCCCGAGCGCGAGATCGCCCAGGGCCGTGTCATCTCGCCCGCCGACGGTGTGGTGCAGAGCATCATGCCGTGGAAGGACGGCCGGACCCGGGTCGCGATCTTCATGAGCCCGCTGAACGTCCACGTCAACCGCGCGCCCCTCGCGGGCACGGTGACGTCCGTGGAGCACGTCCCCGGCGGATTCGTCCCGGCGTTCAACAAGGAGAGCGAGAACAACGAGCGCGTTGTCTGGCACTTCGACACCGAGCTCGGTGACATCGAAATGGTGCAGATCGCCGGCGCAGTCGCCCGGCGCATCGTTCCGTACCTGCCGGCCGGCACCAAGGTCGAGCAGGGCGAACGCATCGGTCTGATCCGCTTCGGCTCCCGCGTCGACATCTACCTCCCCGAGGGCGTCGAGGTCGCGGTCGAGGTCGGTCAGGCCACCACCGCGGGGGTGACACGAATTGACCGTGACTGACCCTGAGACTCCGGCAGCCGGCTGGGTGCCCGAGCCCGCCGAGGAGGTGTCCGCCGAGGACGACATGCCGCTCTCGCTGCGGCTGTCGATAGCGGACACCCTCACCCTCGGCAACGCGACGTGCGGATTCATGGCGGTGTACTTCACCACCACCGGGATCCTCATCCCGCACCTCACCGGCAGTGGCGAGTCGGGCATGGCCCGCAACAGCGCCGCGACGGCAGTGATACTGATGCTGCTCGCCGCGGTCTTCGACCTCTTCGACGGCATCGTGGCCCGCAAGCTGCGCAGCTCGCCGATGGGCGCCGAGCTGGACAACCTGTCCGACCTGATCAGCTTCGGCCTGGCTCCCGCGTACTTCGTGCTCGTCTACGGCATGGTCGCCGACGACGCGGTGCAGAAGATGTCGGCGCTGGCCGCGATCGTGGTGCTGCTGGCCGTGGTGCTCAGACTCGCGAGATTCAGCTGCGTGACGATGAAGGACGGCATGTTCCAGGGCATGCCGAGCCCCTTCGGCGCGCTGACGGTCGTCTCGATCGTCCTGCTGGAGCTTCCGTTCGTCCCGACGCTGCTGGCGATCATCGGGGTGGCGTGGCTCATGGTGAGCCGGGTCGAGTACCCCAAGCCGCGGGGTGTCCTCGCGGTGGCGATGCTCTGCTGGATCATCGGTGCGATGGGGCTGCTGGCGGCCTGGGCGTTCGACGCCCCGGGCGGTCAGCTGCTGCTCCAGACCGGCTGTGCGCTGCAGATCGCAATGGCGGCGACGATCCCGCTGTTCGCGACGACCCGGCGGGCGAACACCTTCCGGCACAACCGCCGCGAGGCCCGCGCCACGACGCTGCGCTGAGCTTGACGTGGGAGAGGGCCCCGGATGCCGATGGCATCCGGGGCCCTCTTTTCGTCGTATGCGGTGGTCCGCGCCGGCCGCCCCGGGCTGCGCCCGGGCTTGGGGCTCCGCCCCGGACCTGGTGCCTCAGCCGGCGGGGGTGTAGGTCTGCGCCGCAGGCACGACGGCGGGTTCCTTGACCACCTTGAGGCCGCCCGGGGTCTGCTCGTCCGGTTTCATGATCACGCTCTGGCGCGTGGAGGGGGCCTTCGGGTCGGAGAAGTCGTGGGTGATGCCGAAACCGCTGTCGTAGGACTTCAGGGTCAGCAGGGCCTTGCCGACCCCCTCGCGGGTGAGGTCCTTCTCGGCGCAGGCCTTCTTCAGGGCCTCGCCGTAGACCGCCGCGGCCGTGTAGCCGGCCACCACGCCGTTGTCGAGGCCCGCGCCCGGATAGGCCTCCTTGTACGCCGCGGCCAGGGCCGCCGGGCCCGCGGCGGGGGAGCCGATCGGCAGGCTGGACGCCGCGACGTAGTAGTCCTTCTGGAGGGCCGCGCCCGCGGGGGTGGCGAGCAGCTGGGGGGAGAAGGCGGAGTTGTTGCCGACCACGGGGACGTTCCAGCCGCCGGCGGCGGCGACCCCGACCAGCGAGGCCGCCTGCCGGGGCCCCGCACTGATCACCACGGCCTTCACCCCGGCCTGCTTGAGCGCCGCGACCTGGGCGGACATGTCGTTGTCGGTGGGCTTGATCTTCTGCTCGACCACGGTGAGCCCGGCCTCCTTGGCCGCGTGCTTGGCCCCGGCCAGTGCGTTCTCGCCGTAGTCCCCCTCGAAGTACACGTGCCCGATCTTGTCCCCGGAGGCGATGCGCTTCTGTTCGAGGAGGTAGCCGATGGCGTTGACCGTCTCGATGTCGTACGTGGCCCCCACCGTGCGGATGGCCGGGCTCCCCAGCAGCGAGGCGGACCAGGCCTGCGGGATGACCAGCCCCTTGTCCTGGCCGTCGATGCGGTCCTTGGCGGCGGCGACGAACGGGGAGCCGATGAACTGGGCGAAGCCGAGCACCTCCGGTTCCAGCTCGGTGTAGCCGGCGAGGGCCTTCTGCGGGTCGTAGCCGTGGTCGCGGACCGTCAGCTCCAGCTGCCGGCCGCAGATGCCGCCCGCGGCGTTGGCCTGCTCGATCCAGAGCTGCTGGGCCTGTGTGACGCTCTTGCCGAGCGAGGCGTAGACGCCGGTCATGTCGGTGAGGGCGCCGAGCCGGATGGAGGTGGCGGTGACCCCTTTGCCGGCCTTGACCCCGCCCTCGCCCTGCTTGTCCTCGGTGCCGGTGCCGGCCTTGCCGCTGCATCCGGCGGCGCCGGCGAGGAGGAGCGCGGCCGCCAGGGCCGCCGTACCGAGTCGTGCTCGCTTGTCCGTGCCGGGTCTGATCACGCTGGCTCCTTCGGGGGTCGGATCCGGGCGATGCCGCCCGGGAGGAACAGGACGACGGCGACGACGGCCGCGCCGTACAGGTAGCGCGACGCCTCTCCCGGGGAGACCCCGCCGGCGCCGGGGGCGGCGACGAGCGGGAGGGCGTCGCTGTATCGGGTGAGCAGTTGGGGCAGCAGGGAGACGAACGCGGCGCCGATGACGGCGCCCGCCACCGTGCCCAGACCCCCGATCACGATGATGGCGAGGTACTCGAGGGACAGGACCATGCCGAAGTAGTCGGGCACGGTGCGCTGGAAGACCAGGGCCAGCAGGACGCCCGCCAGGCCCGCGTACATGGAGGACAGGACGAAGACGGCGGCGCGGTAGCGGGCCACGGGCACGCCCATGACGCCGGCGGCGATGGAGTGGTCGCGGATGGCGTTCATGGCGCGGCCCGGGCGCCCGCGCAGGACGCCGCGGGCGAAGAGGGCGCAGGCCAGGAGCGCGGCGAGGGCGAGGTACCAGAGCTTCTCGGCGGACTGGAAGGGGACGGCGGCGATCACGGTCTCGGTGTCGTCGAAGGTGATTCCGAGGAGGGAGAGCGGTTCGACGGCGCGGCCGTTGAAGCCGCCGGTGAGCGGGGTCGCGTTGAACAGGACGTGCTGCCCGATGAAGATCAGCGCGAGGGTGGCGATGCCGAGGTAGGCGCCGCGCAGCCGGCCGGCGATGGGGCTGAAGAGACCTCCGGCGGCTCCCGCGAGGCCGACGGCGAGCACGGCCGCCAGCCAGCTGGGCAGGCCGAGGCCGACGAGCTCGTGGCCGCCGGATCGTCCGCCGTCCCCGGCCAGCGCGCAGTACCCGTACGCCCCCACGGCGAGGAAGAAGGCGTGTCCCATGGACAGCTGGCCGGTGGCGCCGGTGAGCAGGTTGAGGCCGATGGCCCCGATGGCCGCGGCGATGGCGAACAGCCCGGCCTGGAGCCAGGACCGTTCCAGGTAGAAGGGCAGCGCGAGGAGCACGACGGCCCCGGCGGTCCACAGGACCGCGCGCTTCGGGACCGCGCGCTTCGGGATCGGGCGGCGCAGGGCCGGGTGGCGCAGGGCCTGGTGGCTCGGGGTCGGGTGGCTCGGGGTCGGGGTGTCAGACACGGGCGGGCTCCTTCGTGCCGAAGAGGCCCGCCGGGCGCAGGAGCAGCACCGCGACCATGACCAGGTACGGGGCGAGGTCGCCGATCCCGCGGCCGAGGAAGGCGAGCTGGCCCTGGTATCCGGTGGCCATGGCCTCGGTGACGCCGACGATGAGGCCGCCCGCCAGGGCTCCGGTGGTGGAGTCGAGGCCGCCGAGGATGGCCGCCGGGAAGGCCTTGAGGGCGGCCAGTGAGGTGGCCCGTTCCAGGCCGGGGGTCGGGAAGACGGTGAGGAAGAGCGCCGCCACGGCGGCCAGGGCCCCGGCAACCGCCCACGCCGCGAGGGAGACCCGGCCCAGCCGGACGCCCATCAGCGCGGCCGTCTCCGGCTTCTCCGCGGCGGCGCGCATGGCCACCCCCCAGGCCGTGTACCGGAACAGCATCAGGAACGCGCCGATCAGGACGGTGGCGGAGACGAAGGCCGCGATGCGGGTCTGCGGGAGGGTGAGCGGGCCGAGGTGGACCACGGCGTCGCCCCAGGGGTCGCCGAGGGCGAGTACGTCCGTACCGATGCGACGGGTGAGGTCGGTGGTGAGCAGGATGTCCACGCCGATGGTGACGATGGCGAGGACGCTCTGGTCCTGGCCGCGGTAGCGGCGCATGACCAGGAACTCCACCGCGGCGCCGACCGCGGCGGCGGCGCCGGTGCCCGCGGCCAGCGCGGGCCAGAAGCCGATGTCGTCGTGCAGGACGGCGGTGACCCAGCCGCCGGCCAGGAGGAGCGAGGCGTGGGCGAAGTTGACGACCTCGGTGGCCTTGAAGATGACCACGAAGCCGAGGGCGATCAGGGCGTACACGGAGCCCATGGACAGTCCGCCGAGCAGCAGTTCCAGGAAGGTGGTCACGCGGCCGGTTCCTCCTCTCCGAGGTAGGCGCGGACGACCACCGGGTCGCTCTGCACCTGGGCGGGGGTCCCGCCGCCGATCCGTCTGCCGAAGTCGAGTACGGTCACCGCGTCCGCGAGCCGCATCACCACCCCCATGTCGTGTTCGACCAGCACGATCGAGATGCCGAGGCCGCTGCGGACGCCGGCGATGACGGCTGCGGTGCGCCGGCGTTCGTCGGCGGTCATTCCGGCAACCGGTTCGTCCAGGAGGAGCAGCCGGGGCTCCATGCACAGGGCCCGGGCCAGCTCGACGAGCTTCTGCTTCCCGTACGGGAGCGAGCCGGCGGGCGCGGCCAGGTCGGACTCCAGGCCGACGAAGGCGGCGATCTCGCGGACCCGTTCGCGGTGCCGGCGGTCCTCGCGGACGGCGGCGGGGAGCCGGAGCCCGGCCGCGAGGAATCCGGAGCGCATCAGCCGGTGGCGGCCGAGCAGCAGGCTGTCGGCGACCGTGGTGTGCGGGGGCAGGGCCAGGTTCTGGAAGGTGCGGGCGATGCCGAGACCGGCGACGGCGTGCGGGGCGAGGCCGGTGAGCTCGTCGGCGCCGAAGCGGACACTGCCCGAGGCGGCGCGGTAGACCCCGGACAGCACGTTGAAGCAGGTGGACTTGCCGGCGCCGTTGGGGCCGATGACGGCGTGCAGGCTGCCGGGCTCGACGGTGAAGGAGACGCCGTCGAGGGCGGTGAGCCCGGCGAAGCGGACCGTGACGTCGGTGACGGTGAGCGGTGGCGTCGCCCGCCCGTCGGCGGCGTGGAGCGCCGTCATGCGGACCACCTGCCCAGCGTGCGGGTCTCCGACGGGGCCGGGGCGGCCTCGTCCGTGATGCCGAGGTAGCGGCGGCGCACCTCGTCCGAGGCGGCCAGTTCGGCCGCCGGGCCGGACAGGGTGACCTCGCCGACCTCCAGGACGTAGGCGTGGGAGGCCAGCCGGAGCGCGAGGGCCGCGTTCTGCTCGACCAGCAGCACCGAGGTGCCGGAGGCGTTGATCTCGGTGATGGTCGCGGCGATCGTCGCGGCCATCTTCGGCGCCAGGCCCAGGGAGGGCTCGTCCAGGAGGAGCAGCCGGGGGCGGGCCATCAGGGCCCGGCCGAGGGCCAGCATCTGCTGCTCGCCCCCGGAGAGCAGGCCCGCCCGCTGCCGGGAGCGCTTGGCGAGGACCGGGAAGAGCTCGTGGACGCGGGCCAGCGAGCGGGCGGTGTCGGACCGGGAGCCGGCCCGGGCCCCCAGAGTGCCCGCCCGCAGGTTGTCCGCGACGCTCATCCGGGCGAACACCTGCCGCCCTTCGGGGACTTGCACCACTCCGGCGGCCACCGCCCGGGCCGGGGCCAGTCCGTCCAGCGGCACGCCGTCGAAGGTCACGCTTCCGCCGGTGACGGCGCCGCGGTGGAAGGCGAGCGTGCGGGACACCGCCCGCAGCAGGGTCGTCTTTCCCGCGCCGTTCCCGCCGAGTACGACGACCACGGCGCCCTCGGGTACGTCGAGCGACACGGCGCGCAGCGCCCGGACCGGCCCGTAGCCGACGGACAGCTCGCGCACTTGGAGCGAAGCCACTTCCCCTCCCCCTGCCAGGCCCTGTTCGGGCGTTGTGCTGGCGCACAGACCAGCACCGGGCGGGACGGCCGTCCACGCCCCGAAGCGGAATCGCTGCCGATGACCAGCCGGGGGTGGGGTCCGGTTGTGCAACGGCACAGACCTCGGTACGGGGCCCCTTACGCCGGCGGCCCGCGGATGACATCCTCAGCGGCCATGGGCGGACGCAGGGCGCGTACGGAAGCGGAGTGGTCGGTGCTGCTGACGGCGGCCGAGGTGCTGCTGGAGCGCGTCCCCGAGCTGACCGAGCGGCTGATCGGTGATCTGGCGCAGCACTCGCCGCTGTACGACCTGGTGGTGCCGCGGGACGAGCACTGGCAGCAGATCAGCGAGGCCATGCGGTACGGCATCGAGGCCTTCGCCGCTCGCCGCTCGGACACGCGCAAGGACCTCGTGTACGCGGAGGAGCTGGGGCGGCGCCGGGCTGAACAGGGGCTGCCGCTGGACCTTTTGCTGTACGCGTACCGGCGGGCGGGGCGGCTGACGTGGGACGTGCTGCTGGACATCGTGACCGAGGAGGACCCGGACGCCCTGCCGGTGCTGGCGCGGACGGCCGGGGCGATGTGGGCCGGGATCGAGCAGCAGGCCGCGACGACGGCCGAGGCGTACCGGGCGGGCGAGCGGGAGATGCGGCGGCGCAGCGACGAGCGGGTGCAGGCCCTGCTGGACGCGCTGCTCCAGGGGGACGCGGCGCCGGGCCTTGCGGCGCGGGCGGCAGCGGGGCTGGACCTGCCGGAGCAGGGGCGGTACGCGGTGGTCGTGCTCCCCGTGGACCGGCGGGATTCGGTGCACCGGGTGGCGGCGGTGGGCGGGATGCGGCTCTTCTGGCGCATGCGGGCGGAGCAGGAACTGGCCGTGGTGGCCCTCGGGTCGTGTTCCCCGGATGAACTGGCGGCGGAGCTGGCCGACCGGTGCCACGGGCCCGGCGGGATCAGCCCGGTGGTGGACGGGCTGGCGGAGCTGGGCCGGGCGCGGCGGCTGGCGGAGACGGCGCTGGCCACCTGCGGGGCGGAGGAGCGCGGGCTGGTCCGGCTGTCGGAGCGGCTGCCGGCCGCGCTGGTGGTGGGGCAGCCGGAGCTCGCGGGGGAGCTGGTCCAGGCGGTCCTGGGGCCGCTGCTGGGGCTGGACCCGGCGGACCGGGCGCTGCTGTTGGAGACCCTCGACGCGTGGCTCGCGGCGGAGGGCTCCGCCGGGCGGGCGGCGAGCCGGCTGTACTGCCACCGCAATACGGTGTTCAACCGGTTGCGGCGGCTGGAGCACCTGACCTCGCGGTCCCTGTCGCGGCCCCACGACCTGGTCGCGCTGACCCTGGCCCGCGACGCCCACCGCCTCTCGGCGACTCCGACCCCCTGACCCGGGTCCGGCCCCGCGGCGCGCGCCGGCGGGGCATGATTCAGCCCCGCCGGGGCGCGGGGTGCGGGGCAGAGCCCCGGGCGTAGGCTTGATGTCGGAAAATCGCCAGCCGTCGGGGATCTCGCCCCGGATCCTGGAGCCATGCACACCGACACCGAGCGCTGCGTAAGGGCCGTGCAGTCGAAGGACGCCCGCTTCGACGGCTGGTTCTTCACCGCCGTCCTCACCACCCGGATCTACTGCCGGCCCAGCTGCCCCGCCGTTCCGCCGAAGGTCGAGAACATGACCTTCCTGCCCAGCGCCGCCGCCTGCCAGCAGGCCGGGTTCCGGGCCTGCAAGCGCTGCCGGCCGGACACCAGCCCCGGATCCCCCGAGTGGAACGCCCGCGCCGACGCCGTCGCACGCGCGATGCGGCTGATCCGGGACGGAGTGGTGGACCGCGAGGGCGTGCCCGGGCTCGCCGCGCGGCTCGGGTACTCCACGCGCCAGGTGGAGCGCCAGCTCAGCGCCGAGCTCGGCGCCGGCCCCCTGGCCCTCGCACGGGCCCAGCGCGCCCAGACCGCGCGGCTGCTCATCGAGACCTCCGAACTCCCGATGGGCGACGTCGCGTTCGCCGCCGGATTCTCCTCCATCCGCACCTTCAACGACACCGTCCGCGAGGTCTTCGCCCTCTCCCCCAGCGAGCTGCGGCTGCGCGCCGGCAAGGCCAACCGCCATCAGCCCCGGATCCCCGGCACGATCAGCCTCCGGCTGCCGTTCCGGGCCCCCCTCACCCCGGACAACCTCTTCGGGCACCTGGCCGCGACCGCCGTCCCCGGCGTGGAGGAGTGGCGCGACGGCGCCTACCGCCGCACCCTGCGCCTGCCCTACGGCACCGGGGTCGTCGCCCTGACCCCGCAGCCCGACCACATCGGCTGCCGACTCGCCCTGACCGACCTGCGCGACCTCACCATCGCCATCAGCCGCTGCCGCTGGATGCTCGATCTGGACGCCGATCCCGAGGCGGTCGACGAGCAGTTGCGCGCCGACCCGCTGCTGGCCCCGCTCGTGGACAAGGCCCAGGGGCGCCGGGTGCCCCGTACGGTCGATGCCGCGGAGTTCGCCGTACGGGCGGTCCTCGGGCAGCAGGTGTCCACCGCGGCGGCGCGCACGCACGCGGCCCGGCTGGTCACCGCGCACGGTGAGCCGGTGGAGGATCCGCTGGGCGGGCTGACCCACCTCTTCCCGTCCCCCCAGGCCCTCGCCGCGCTGGACCCGCAGTCGCTGGCCATGCCGCGCACCCGGCGGACCACGTTCACCACCCTGGTCGCGGCGCTCGCCGACGGTTCGCTGCCGCTCGGCATCGACAGCGACTGGGAGGCGGCGCGCGCCCAGCTGTCCGCGCTGCCCGGTTTCGGCCCGTGGACCACCGAGATCATCGCGATGCGGGCGCTCGGCGACCCGGACGCGTTCCTGCCGTCGGACCTGGGCGTCCGGCGCGCGGCGCACGGGCTGGGGCTGCCGTCCACCCCCACGGCGCTGACCGCCCGGGCGGCCCGCTGGCGGCCCTGGCGCGCGTACGCCGTCCAGTACTTGTGGGCCACCGACGACCACGCCATCAACCACCTGCCCGCCTGAGGAGCACACACACCGTGAACACCAGCAACAAGCAGCACACCGTCGTCGACAGCCCCTACGGTCCGCTCACCCTCGTCGCGACGGGCGGGGTCCTCAGCGGCCTGTACATGACCGGACAGCGGCACCGCCCGGCCGAGGAGTCCTTCGGGGAGCGGGTCGCCGCGGCCGAGGAGCCGTTCCCCGAAGTGGTGCGGCAGCTGGCTGCGTACTTCGCCGGGGAGCTCACCGAGTTCGACCTGCCGCTGCGGCTGGAGGGCACCGACTTCCAGCGCAGCGTGTGGGACCAGCTGGTGCGCATCCCCTACGGCGAGACCTGGTCGTACGGGCGGCTCGCGGCCGAGCTCGGCAAGCCGAACGCCTCGCGCGCCGTGGGGCTGGCCAACGGGAAGAATCCGATCGGGATCATCGTGCCGTGCCACCGCGTGATCGGCGCTTCGGGCGGCATGACCGGCTACGGCGGCGGACTCGAGCGCAAGGTCCGCCTGCTCGACTTCGAGTCCGGCGCCCGGCAGTTCCAGGAGAGCCGGGGGCTGTCCCGTCCTCAGACCACGACCAGCGGGACCAGCAGGGCGAACGCGGCGCCCGCCTCGACCGCGTAGGCGTACAGCGAGGGGTGCTGGACGGGGGCGGCGAGCAGGACCACGCTCTGCCGGGCCGCGGCGGCCGCCACCCAGTCGGGGTCGGCGCCGAGGTTCCCCTCGTACCAGCCCTCGCAGGAGCCGGGGCCACTGACGGCGAGCAGGTCGTCCTCGCGGCGGTACAGGGCCTGCCACTGGGTGGCGGGCACGGACCAGCCGTCGAAGTCGGTGAACTGGAACCAGCCGCCGTCGCGGATCGCGGTGTCGAACAGCCAGACCGGCATGCCCTCCGGGGTCACCTCGCCGGCGGACTGCTGGTCGGTGGTGAAGTGGACCATGGGGAGGGCGTCGGGCCCGTCGGCGGTGCTGGGCCAGGCGTACATCGTGATCATCAGCTGATTCTGTCCTGCTCGCGGTAAGCCCGGTGTTACGAGGGTGTCGAGGGGTACGCGGGTGCCGAGGGATGCGCGGGTGACGAGGGATGCGGGGGTGACGAGACCCGTTCCTACGAGGGAAGGGGGCGGCGGCCGTTCTCCAGTTCCGCGGCGCCCTCGCCCGACTGCAGGACCCGGTAGGCCTCCTGGGTGCGCAGGCCGAGCGATCCGTGGAGGTACGCGGTGAGTTCGGCGGGGTCGACCAGCCGCCAGGAGATCAGCTCCTCCTCCTGGAGCCTGATCGACGCGAGCTGCTCGGCGTCGAGCACGCCGCCGTCGTAGAGGTACGCGACCAGCGGCGGGCGGCCCGGGCCGAGGGTCCAGTCCACGGCGAGCAGCCGGCCGAGCGGCACGTCGATGCCGATCTCCTCGGCGCTCTCGCGGCGGGCGGCCGTGCGCGGCGACTCGCCCCGGTCGGACTCGATGGTGCCGCCCGGCAGGGCCCAGCCCTCGCGGTAGTTGGGCTCGACGAGCAGGACCCTGCCCTCGGCGTCCCGGTAGAGCGCGGCCGCGCCGGCCAGCACCCGGGGCAGGCTCGCGATGTAGCCGGCGTAGTCATCCGTGGTGGTCACCTCGCCACCCTATCCGGACATCCGCCCGGGGGTGTCCGGCCCGTCCTCGCGGTCGCGGCCCCTGGACTCGGCGACGCGCCGCAGCCGCGGGTGGCGGGCCGGCCCCTGCTCGGTGACGGCGTCGCCGACCACGGCCCGCACCGCGTCGCGCAGTCCGTGCAGCGCGTGGTGGCGGGCGGGTCCGGCGCCGGGGTCCTCGCGCAGTTCGGTGAGCAGGGCCCAGCACAGCAGCAGCATGACGAGGACGAAGGGCAGCGCGACGAGGATGGTGGCGGTCTGCAGGGACTTGAGGCCTCCGGCGACCAGGAGCACGGCGGCGACGGCGGCCATCAGCACGCCCCAGGTGACGACGAGCCACGTCGGCGGGTGGAGCGAGCCGCGGCTGGTGAGCGAGCCCATGACCAGGGAGGCCGAGTCGGCGCTGGTGACGAAGTAGGTCATCACCAGGGCCATGGCCACCCATGAGGTGACCGTGGACAGCGGCAGGGCGTCCAGCATCGCGAACAGCGAGGCCTCCGTACCGTCCTTGATCGTGGCGGCGAAGTCCACGGCGCCGGTGGAGTCGAGGCGGATGGCGGTGCCGCCCATCACGCAGAACCAGATGACGGTGGCGCCGCTGGGGACGAGCAGGACGCCCACGAGGAATTCGCGGATGGTGCGGCCGCGCGAGATGCGGGCGATGAAGGTGCCGACGAAGGGTGCCCAGGAGAGCCACCACGCCCAGTAGAAGACGGTCCACGCGCCGAGCCACTCGGCGTCGGTGAAGGCCCCGGTCCGGCTGGCCATGGGCAGCAGCTGGTGCAGGTAGCCGCCGATGCTGGAGGGGATCACGTCGAGGACGTAGACGGTGGGGCCGAGCAGGAAGACGAAGAGCATCAGGGTGGCGGCGAGCACGAGGTTGAGGGTGCTGAGCCACTTCACGCCCTTGTGCAGGCCGGAGAAGGCGGAGAGCACGAAGGCCGCCGAGAGCGAGCCGATGATGATCAGCTCGACGGTGGTGGAGTCCTCGATGCCGGTGGTGATGCCGAGCCCCTTGGACACCTGGAGCGCGCCGAGGCCGAGGCTGGTGGCGGTGCCGAAGACGGTGGCGAAGACGGCGAGCAGGTCGATCGACTTGCCGGCCCAGCCGTCGGCCCGCTCCTCCCCCAGAAGGGGGACGAAGGCGGAGCTGAGCCGGTTGCCGCGGCCCTTGCGGAAGGTCGCGTAGGCCAGGGCGAGGCCGGCGATGCCGTAGATCGCCCAGGGGGTGAGCGTCCAGTGGAAGAAGGAGTACTCCATGGCCGCGAGGGCGGAGGCGCCGGTGGCCGGGGCAGCTCCGGAGGCCGGGGGCGGGGCCAGGTAGTGGGTGAGCGGCTCCCCCACTCCGTAGAACATCAGGCCGATGCCCATGCCGGCGCTGAACATCATCGCGATCCATGCGAGGTCGGTGAACTCGGGCTCGGAGTCGTCGGCGCCGAGTCGGATCCTGCCGAAGCGGCTGACGGCGAGGACGACGCACATCACGAGGAAGGCGTCGGCGGCGATCACGAACAGCCAGGCGAAGTTGTCCAGGACCCAGGCGAGCGCGGTGCCCGACGCGGTGTCGAAGGAGTCCCCGGCGAGGGCCGCCCAGGCGACCACGGCCAGCACGGCGGTCACGCCCGCGGTGACGACGGTGCGGTCGGGGGCGCCGGCCGCCGCACCTCCGGAGCCGTCACCTGGGGTGTCCGGACGTGGCTCTTCCGGTGATTCGGCGCTCATGTGGCCACACTATGCAGGCGTATATCCGTATTTAGACGCATGGCGCGCCGCATGTGGCCCAGGCCACTCATGGGCATAGGAGGATCCTCCGGATAAGCTCATGGCGGCGCGACTGCACTGTTCGATAGCAAGGGAATAGCAAGGTGACGGACGGAGCAGTAACTGAGGCCGCGCGCGTGCTCATCGCCGCGGACAAATTCAAGGGCTCGCTCACGGCCGTTCAGGTCGCGGAGCGGGTGACGGCGGGCCTTCGCAAGGCCGTACCGGACGTGGAGATCGAGACCCTCCCCGTCGCGGACGGCGGCGACGGCACGGTCGCGGCCGCGGTGGCGGCCGGTTTCGAACGCCGGGAGGTACGGGTCACCGGCCCCCTCGGCGACCAGGTCACGGCCGCCTTCGCGCTGCGCGAGGGCACCGCGGTGGTCGAGATGGCGGAGGCCTCCGGGCTGCAGCTGCTGCCGGCGGGCACCTTCGCGCCGCTGACGGCCACCACGTACGGCTCGGGCGAGCTGCTGAAGGCCGCGCTGGACGCGGGCGCACGCTCCATCGTCTTCGGCGTGGGCGGCAGCGCCACCACCGACGGCGGCGCCGGCATGCTGGCGGCGCTGGGCGCGGTGTTCCTGGACGCGAACGGCGAACCGGTGGGTCCGGGCGGCGGCGCGCTGGCCGGGCTGGCCTCGGCCGACCTGTCGGGGATCGACCCGCGCTTCGCGGAGGTCGACTTCGTCCTGGCCAGCGACGTGGACAACCCGCTGACCGGCCCGAAGGGCTGCGCGGCGGTGTACGGCCCGCAGAAGGGTGCCTCGCCGCAGGACGTGGCGACGCTGGACGCGGCGCTGGCGCACTTCGCCACCATCCTCGAGAAGTCCATCGGCGCGAAGGCCGCCGAGTGCGCGGTGCTCCCGGGCGCGGGCGGCGCGGGTGGCATCGGCTACGGGGCGCTGCTGCTCGGCGCCACCTTCCGTCCCGGCATCGAGCTGATGCTGGAGGTACTGGGCTTCGCGCCGGCCCTGGAGCGCGCCACGCTGGTCATCACCGGGGAGGGCTCGCTGGACGAGCAGACCCTGCACGGCAAGGCCCCGGCAGGTGTCGCGGCGGCGGCCCGGGCCGCCGGCAAGCCCGTCGTGGCGGTGTGCGGCCGGCTGCTGCTGACCCAGGAGGCCCTCGAGGCCGCCGGGATCCGCAAGGCGTACCCGCTGACCGACCTGGAGCCGGACCCGGCGAAGTCCATCCCGAACGCCGGTCCCCTGCTGGAGCAGGTGGCGGCCTCCATCGCCGCCGACGTCCTCTGAGCCGTACCGGCCGGTGAGGCCCGGTCCCCCCGAAGCGGGGGGACCGGGCCTCCGCCGTTTGCCGCCCTCGCGCGTGGGGCGGCCGCCGCGCGGCCGCCCCCAAACCCCCCGGACAGTGTTAGAAAGGGCTCATGACCGGACGTTTTGGTCGCCAGCCGACCGGATGGGGCCCGCGCCTGTTGGCGCGCCTGTCGCTGGGGGCCCGCAGCGTCGCCGGTCAGGTCTTCGCCCTCCAGGCGGTGATCGTGCTGCTGCTGATCACCGCGGCCTCGGTGGCCCTGGCCCTCCAGTCCCGTTACGACAGCCAGCGCGACGCGCGCAACCGCTCGCTCGCAGCCGCAGAGGCCTTCGCGCACGCCCCCGGCCTCCCGGCGGCGCTGGAGGCACCCGATCCCACCGCCGTGCTCCAGCCGCTCGCCGACGCCGCCCGCCGGGCCTCCGGCGTCGACTTCATCGCCGTGATGGACACCGACGGGCTCCGGTACACCGACTCGCGGCCGGAGCTGATCGGCCGGCGCGCCACGGGCGACCTCTCCCGGGCCGTCGCCGGGCAGTCCTTCACCGAGACGTTCACGGGCGAGCCCAGCGACGCGGTCCGGGCCGTCGTGCCCGTACGGGACGCCCGGGGCCAGGTGGTGGGCCTGGTCGGCACCGGCATCGAGGTGGCGAACGTGTCCGAGGTGGTCGAGGACCAGGTCCCGCTGCTCGTCGGCGCCGCGGCGGGCGCCATGCTGCTCGGCACGGGCGGGGCCTTCCTGGTGAGCCGCCGGCTGCGGCGCCAGACGCACGGGCTGCGCGCCGACGAGATGGCCCGGATGAACGAGCACCACGAGGCCGTCCTGCACGCCGTGCGCGAGGGCGTGCTCATCATCGGGACCGACCACAGGCTGGTCCTGGCCAACGACGAGGCCCGCCGGCTCCTCGGCCTGGCCCCGGACGCCGAGGGCCGGCACGTCGCCGACCTCGGGCTGGACCCGCGGACCACCGAGCTGCTCGTCTCGGGCCGGGTCGCGACGGACGAGGTGCACCTGGCGGGCGACCGGCTGCTCGCGGTCAACGTGCGGCCCACCAAGCCGTACGGGGGCCAGGCCTCCGGCACCGTCATGACCCTGCGCGACTCCACCGAGCTCGCCGCGCTCTCCGGCCGTGCCGAGGTCGCCCGCGAACGGCTCCAGCTGCTCTACGACGCCGGCGTCCGGATCGGTACCACCCTGGACGTGGTGCGCACCGCGGAGGAGCTGTCGGAGGTCGCCGTCCCCCGCTTCGCCGACTTCGTCACCGTGGAGCTGCTGGAGCCGGTACTGCGCGGTGACGAACCCTCCTCGGCCCCCGGCACGTACACCGAGATGCGGCGGGCCGCCATGAGCGGTGTCCGCACCGACCAGCCGCTCCAGCCGGTCGGCGACATCATCCGGTTCATCGTCCCGACGGCTCCGATGTCCGCCGCCCTGGACGCCGGGGAGGCGGTGCTCGCGCCGGACCTGCACGCCGCCATGGGCTGGCGGGCCCAGGATGCGCACGGAACCCGGCAGGCGCTGGACTACGGGCTGCACTCCCTGATCAGCGTCCCGCTCCAGGCGCGCGGCGTGGTCCTCGGCATGGCCAACTTCTGGCGGGCGGCGGACACCCCGGAGGCCTTCGACGAGGAGGACCGTTCCTTCGCGATGGAGCTCGCGGCGCGAGCGGCGGTCTCGATCGACAATGCCCGCCGCTTCACCCGCGAGCACGCGACGGCCGTGGCCCTCCAGCGCAGCCTGCTGCCCCGGGTGCTGCCGGACCTGACCGCCGTGGACGTCGCCTTCCGCTACCTGCCGGCGAAGGCGGGGGTCGGCGGGGACTGGTTCGACGTGATCCCGCTGCCCGGGGCCCGGGTGGCGCTGGTGGTCGGCGATGTCGTGGGCCACGGGGTGCACGCCGCGGCCACGATGGGCCGGCTGCGCACGGCCGTGCACAATTTCTCCACCCTGGACCTGCCGCCCGACGAACTGCTCGGGCACCTGGACGAGCTGATCAACCGGATCGACCAGATCGAGAGCGGAGGCGGGGCCGACGGGGGCGAGAGCGGCGGGGAGCGCGGGGAGGAGCCCGCCGCCATCACGGGTGCCACGTGCCTGTACGCCGTCTACGACCCGGTGACGGGACGGTGTGCGATGGCCAGCGCCGGGCACCCCGGGCCCGCGCTGATCCGCCCCGAGGGGCACGTGGAGTTCCCCGAGCTGCCCGCCGGGCTGCCGCTCGGGGTCGGCGGCATGCCGTTCGAGGCGACCGAGTTCCGGCTGCCCGAGGAGAGCCGGCTCGTGCTGTTCACCGACGGCCTGGTGGAGGACCGCCACCGCGACTTCGACAGCGGTCTGGCGCTGCTGCGGGATTCTCTGGCCCGGCCGGGCCGCAGCCCCGACCAGGCCTGCTCGGACGTGCTGGCGGCACTGCTCTCCCCCGTGCCGGGCGACGACATCGCCCTGCTGATCGCCGACACGCGGCGGGTGGAGGCCGACCGCATCGCCGAGTGGGAGGTGCCCGGCGAAGCGGCGGCCGTCTCCCGCGTGCGCAACGCCGGCGCGGCGCAGCTCGCCGCCTGGGGCCTGGAGGACATCTCCTTCACCACCGAGCTGATCCTCAGCGAGCTGATCACCAACGCCATCCGGTACGGGTCGGCGCCCGTGCGGGTCCGCCTGCTGCGCGACCGCAGTCTGATCTGCGAGGTCTCCGACGGCAGCAGCACCTCCCCGCACCTGCGGTACGCGGCCACCACCGACGAGGGCGGGCGCGGCCTGTTCCTCGTCGCGCAGTACGCCGACCGGTGGGGCGTGCGCTACACGGACCGGGGCAAGGTCATCTGGGCCGAACTGCCGCTGACCGCGGGCACGGAGCCGTCGGCTCCGGCCCCGCTGGACCTGGACGCGCTGGAGGACCTGGCCTGGTGAGTGCGCGGCGCCCCGGGGCGCCGTCACACCGCCCGGGTGCGGGCCAGGAGGACCGCGACGTCGTCCTGCGGATCGCAGGGCAGCAGCTGCTCCAGGATCCCGTCGCACAGCTCCTCCAGCGGCTGCCGCGCCGTCGCCAGAGCCCGTGCCAGCTGGTCCATGCCCTCGTCGAGGTCCCGGTCGCGGGCCTCGATCAGACCGTCGGTGTAGAGCACGAGCAGGCTCCCCGGGGGCAGGCCCACCTCCTCGGTGCGGAAGTCCTGCCCGCCGGTGCCGAGGGGGGTGCCGGGCGGGCCGTGCAGGAAGGCGAGGGTGCCGTCGGCTGCGACGACGGCGGGCGGCGGGTGCCCGGCGCGGGCGATCACGCAGCCGCCGGAGGCCGGGTCGTGGACGGCGTAGACGCAGGTCGCCATCTCGTCCTCGCCGAGATCGGCGACCACCGCGTCGAGCGAGCGGAGCATCTGCTCCGGCGGTACGTCCAGGCGCGCGAGGGTCCGTACCGCCGTGCGCAGCTGGCCCATGACGGCCGCCGCGTGGATCCCGTGGCCCATCACGTCCCCGATGACCAGCCCGGTCCGGCCGCCGGGCAGCTGGATGACGTCGTACCAGTCCCCGCCGACGTCGTGGTCGCTGGCGGGCAGGTAGCGGCCGGTCAGTTCGAGGCCGGTGACCCGGGGCAGCTCGCTGTTGGTGAGGCTGCGCTGGAGGGTCAGGGCGGCGTGCCGCTGGCGGGTGTACATCCGGGCGTTGTCGATGTTGAGGGCGGCGCGGGCCACCAGCTCGTCGACGAGCACCCGGTCCTCGTCGTCGAAGGGCCCGCGCTCGCGCAGCCGGGTCACGGCGACCGCTCCGAGCACCTGCCCGCGGGCGACCAGCGGGATCATCCGGGCGGAGCCCAGGGTGGCGAGGTAGGTGCGCAGGGCATCGGCGCGCGGGTCGGTGATCAGGGCCGGGATGTCGGGCGTGTAGAGGTTCATCGGCCGGCCCTCGGCGATGACCCGCTCGTAGACGCTGTCCGCGGGGATCTGGAAGGTCTGGCCCGCCTGGAGCCTCGCGGTGGGCGCGGTCGGGTCGGGGAAGACCGCCGCCAGCCGGCGCATCACGCCGCGGGTGGAGGCCGCGGCGGCCGGGCCCTCGTCCGGCCCCAGGACCGCTTCGAGCAGTTGGACGTCGGCGGAGTCCGCGAGCTGCGGCACCAGCAGGTCCACGATCTCCTGGGCGGTCTGGTGGAGGTCCAGGGTGCTGCCGATGCGGGTGCCGGCCTCCGCCAGCAGGGCGAACCGGTGGCGGGCCCGTTCGGCCTCGGCCTGCGCCCGCTGGCCGTCGGTGATGTCGATGAGGGAGGCGATCAGGCCCAGGGGCCGTCCCGAGCCGTCGAGCAGCGGGGCGTAGGAGCAGGACCAGGTCCGGTCGTGGCCGGGGTCGGCGGCGGTGCGCCCGGTGCGGCGGACGTCGACGACGGCCGTGCCCCGTTCGAGGACCTGGCGCATGGTGGCCTCGAGGGCGGTGGCGTTGACCCCCGGCACCACCTCGGTGAGCCGTTTGCCCAGGTGCGCGGCGGCGGGGACGCCGTTCATCCGGGCCAGGGCGTCGTTGACGCGCAGGAAGCGCAGGTCGGTGCCCAGGGTGGCGAGGCCGATCGGCGACTGGGTGAACAGGCTCTGGAGGGCGGCGAGCGAGTCCCGCATGTGGAGGACCTCGGAGGTCTCCACGGCGATGAGCATGGCCCCCGTGCGGCCCTGCGCGTCGGCGGCGGGCACGATCCACATCTCCATCACGACGCGGTGGCCGTCGCGGTGGCGCACGGGCAGGGTGCCCACGACGGTCTCGCCCGCCTGGACGCGGCGGGTCAGGTCGTCGGCGAGCCCGCGGTTGGCCTCGGGGACCAGGACGGAGCTGCCGGGGCGGCCGAGGATGTCTTCGGGGCGGTGTCCGAGGAGGTCCTGAGCGGCGAGCGACCACTCGACGATGCGGCCGTCCGCGTCCTCGCGCCACAGGGCGATCGGCAGCAGCTCGCGGAGCACGCCCGCGTATCCGACGGCTGCGGCCGGCGGATCCGGCACTTGGCTCGTCGACTGGTAAGCGTCCACCTCACCGACCTCACCCCGGGGGGCCTGATTCCTACCGATTCACCCTAGCCGAGGGGCGGGCCTGCGGCTCTGTGTCTGCCGGCTCGGCATAGAGCCAGGGATGGACGGCGGTGACCACGAACAGGACGGCGTAGACGATGAGCGCGGCCCACCACCCGCCGAGCCCGTCCCGGCCGAACTGGACCAGGGCGGCGACCGCCCCGGCCACCAGGGCGGCCAGGACCCCGCGCCACCGGTGCGCCGGGTCCGTACCGACGTACAGCAGGGCTCCGGCGGCGAGCGCGCAGGCGGCGCCGACGAGCGGGGTGAGGGGCCATCCGTGGACGGAGTCCTCGGGCACGCCGTGCAGCAGGACCAGGGCGAGTGCGGGCAGGGCGGTGAGGACGACGACCGCCGGCCACCGCTGCCAGGCCGCGCGCAGCCCCGGCCAGACCCAGGCGGCCAGGGAGAGCGCGGTGAGGACGGCGAGGGGGACGTGTCCGGGCAGGGAGGACCACTGCCCGGTGGAGAAGGCGACCGCGGTCCACATCAGGGCTGCCGCGCACAGCGCCGGCAGGGGCGCGAGGACGGCGGTGACCGGCACCAGGCACAGGAGCGGCTTCGCCAGCCCGAGCGCTCCTTGGACGAGCCTGGCCCGCAACCCCCTGGCGGGCTGGAGGGCGGGCCAGGCCAGCAGTCCGGTCCGCAGGGCGGCCCGGCGCGGGTCGCGGGCCCGGACCAGTGCGCCGACCTTCTCGGCGCCGATGGCGCGGAAGGCGTCCATCGCCCGGTCGACGTCGGCGGGCGTGGTCAGCGGCCGGGGTTCGGGGATGTCGGGCCGGTTCCCGGCGCGGATGCCCTTGGCGTGCAGGGCGGCGATCAGCGGGAGCTCCTGGTCGAGGATCTCGCGCTGGCGCAGGGCGGTGAGCGTGTCGCGCACCCGGTCCCAGCGGCCCGTCTCCGGCAGGGAGACCAGGGCCTTGTGGTAGAGCTCCTTGAAGAGGGCGGGCTCGGGCACGGAGTCGGCGACCAGCGCGCCGAGTTCCTCGTCGTCGGGGTAGTCGGGGTCGCCGGGGTCGTCGCCCCCGAAGGCCGCGGCCAGCCGTTCGTCGGTGGCGACCACCGACACCAGGGACGCGGCGGCGTCCAGGCGGCCCCAGGTCCAGTCGCTCAGCCGCCAGCGGGCGCTGAGGAACGCGGCGAAGTTGGCGAGCTGGTTCCCGCTGAGCTTGGCCGCGACCATGTCCTTCGGGGACTCGGGGTCCACGTCGCGCAGCACCTCGCGGGTGGCCCAACTGGTGTTGGCCGCCGACATGGTGTGGAAGGCGATGTCGGACGCCTCGGCCAGCGGGTCGGGCCGCAGCGGGCCGAGCAGCACTTCGGCGGCCGCCAGCGCGTCCCTCATCTGCGGTCCGTCGCCGGCGGCGGCCTCGTGGAGCGCCTGGTACCCGTCGACGGTCGCGGGGGTCATGACCCGGCCGAGCCGGCGGCCGAGCTCCCCGGCCCGTTCCCACAGCTCGCGGTAGAGGCCTTCGGGCCACTGCCCGGAGCGGGCCTGCGCGGGAGCGGCCGAGGCCCGGTCGAGGGCCGCGGCCAGCGACCCCGACCAGGCCCGCCACTCGGCGGGGTCCGCCCCGGCCTCCGGGACCTCGGGCATGAACTCGCCCAGCAGGGCCGTGGCCTCGTACAGCGGACCGGTGGCGCGGGCGGGGAGGGCGCCGCCGCCGAGCGCCGCCGCGTACGTGCGCAGCAGCAGGCGGTCCCGGGCGGCGATGAGGGTGGCGACGGCGAACCGGTACGCGTACAGGCGTGCGCGGCATTCCGCCATTGCCTGCGCGTCCACGTCCTCGGCCGGCGTCCGGGCCTCGTACGCCCGCAGCCAGTCCATGAGCAGCCGCACGGTCCGGGCCAGGGCCAGCGGCGAGCGCCCCGGGCAGGGAAGCGGACCGGACACGTCGGGCAGCGTCATGCTGCCCCCGGCGGCGCACAGTCGCGCGAAGAGCGACACCGAGCCCTCCCCCGGGCTCGCGTCCAGCGGTTCGAGCGGCCCCGGCCCGGCGGGCAGCGGCAGCGGGTCCGGGCCGGTCACGTCCGCCGGGTCCTCCAGGAGGCGGACGAGCCGCTTCGCCTCTCCGGTGCCGACGGTACGGCGGTAGGCGCCCATCCTGGCCGCCGCGGCGAACTCCAGGGCCGAGAGGTTCGGCGGGAGGGCGCCGGTGACCGCGCGGGCATGCTGCGCGGCGGCCTCGGTGGCCCGCAGTTCCAGGGCGTCGTCGCGCAGGGACTCCGCGCCGGTCTTCACCGTCAGGGATTTCACCGCCATCCTGACCAGCCGGGTGACCCGGCGGCTGCCGGGCGGCTCCGGTTTCGGCGGGGAGGGCGGTACGGGTTGCAGGAAGAGCAGCCACCGGTCGGTCTTCTGCGTGGCGGGGGCTCCGGCGATGGCCCGCACCGCCCAGGCCACCGGGATGTTGTCGAGCAGGCCGCCGTCGACGAGTTCGACGCAGCCGTCGGGGCCGTCCGGGTAGCCGGTCTCGCTGCTGACCCCGCGCAGGTCCACCGGCGCGGAGCGGTCCGCGGGCGGCGGGGCGCCGCCGACGTACAGCCGGCCCGGCTCGAAGGCGCCGGGAAAGGAGGAGGTGGTCCTGGCGGCGAACGCCAGCCGGTCCAGGGCGGCCTTCCGGGCGGCGCCGCCGCTGGGGAAGTCCGTCAGGGGAGCCCGGTGGCGGAACCGGAAGTAGGCGTTCGAGCGGCCGACCAGCAGCGGCACCCCGCGTGTGGGCCGTACCCAGTCGCGGCGGGGCCGCAGGCGGGTCGCCGTCAGGATCAGCCGCAGCGACCCGACGGGGCGCCTCGGTTCGGGGGCGTCGGCCAGCAGGGCGTCGAGGGACCTGCGCAGTTCGGTGTAGAAGACCTCGTCCCCGCGCATCAGCGAGTCCGGTACGTGGAAGGGGGTCGAGCGGCGTAGCAGGCCTTCGAGGTCGCCCAGGCGCAGCCAGACGTCCCGTACGCCCGCGCCGAAGGGCATCCCGTACACGAGGTGGCAGGCGAGCAGCACTCCGTTGAGGCCGCCGGCGCTGGTGCCGACGACGACGTCGATGTCCACGTCCGTGTAGCGGCAGGACCGCAGCAGGGACCGGTAGACGGCCGTTTCCGGCTCCGGCTGCTCCCCCGGGCCCGGGGCGGGGTCGGCCGCGCGCCGCAGCGCCGCCGTCTCGCAGCAGGCCCCGCCCATCCAGACGGCGAGGCTGACCCCTCCTCGCATCGCGAGGGCCAGCCGCAGTTCCGAACTGCTCGTGCCCTGGGCGGTGGCGTTCATACCCTCAGCGTCACCCCGGATCAATCCGGGCGCACCACGACTCTTGACGACGGGCGAATAAGGAGGAAACTCGTCATTACACCGGAAAACCGGAAAAGAGCCGCACCTCCCTCCGGAGACGTCCAGAGGCCCGCGTGACCCTTGTCCAGGCTCTGGCCAGGCCCCCGGCAGAACCCGAGTTCCACGGGAGCCATCGGCGACGGCGGATGGCTCATGGAATCGGCGGGACTGCCGGGGACTGTCTTGTTCCGGACGTGTCCGTCCGGTCGGGATGCGCCTGTGTTCCGTCCGGTCCGGATGCGTCCGCGTTGCGTCCGGTCCGCATGCGTCCGTCGTGGCGCGAGCTCGCTGTGGGTCAGTACAGCTGGCGCGCGAGGCCCTCCAGGGGCCGCGGTGCGGGCGAGGCGTCCAGGACCGCGGCGACGGCCTGCGCGAGCCGCGGGATCCGGTGCGCGGGTATCCCGGCGATGTTGATCCGGCCCGAGGTGGTGCCGTAGACGGCGTGCCGCACGCGCAGGTCGAGCATCTGCTGCGCCGTGAGCGGCAGCATCGAGAACATGCCCTTCTGCCGGTCGAGTGCCCGCGCGGGCGCGTCGTGGCCCAGAGCCCTCAAGTGGGCCGTCAGGTCGGCCCGGTTGGCCGTGATCCTGCCCCGCATGACCTCCAGCTCCGCCCGCCACGCTGCCCGCAGCCCGTCGTCCTCCAGGACCGTCGCCACGACGGCGGCGCCGTGCTCGGGCGGCATCGAGTACAGCGTCCGGGCCGCGTTCTGCAGGGCCGTCTCGGCATGCGCCAGCGCCCGGGCGGAGGTGCCGAGGACGAGGGCGCATCCGGTGCGGTCGCTGTAGAGCCCGAAGTTCTTCGAGCAGCTGACGGCGACCAGCATCTCGGGGACCCGTGCGGCCAGGATGCGCGTGGGCAGCAGGTCGGCCTCCAGGCCGTCGCCGAGGCCGTGGTAGGCGAGGTCGACGAACGGAACCCAGCCCTCGCGCACGGCGAGTTCGGCCAGCGCCTCCCACGCGTCGAGCGTGGGGTCGGCGCCCGTCGGGTTGTGGCAGCAGCCCTGGAGCAGGACGACGTCGTCGCGCCGCGCCGCGCCCAGTTCCCGCAGCACGCCCTCCGCGTCGAAGCCGCCCTCGGCGTCGCGCCAGCCGAACGTACGGACCTCGAGCCCGGCGGCCTCCAGGATCGGCCGGTGGTTGACGTAGGCCGGGTCGCTGATCCACACCGTGGTGCCCGGGCGGGTCCGGCGGATGAGGTCGGCCAGCAGGCGCAGCGCGCCGGAGCCGGCGACGGTCTGGACGGTGACGGCCCGGTCGGCCGGTGCCTCGGCCCCCAGGACCATCGTCTGCATCGCCCGGTTGAAGGCGGTGTTGCCGGAGAGCCCCCGGTACTCCTTGGACTCGGCGCGCTCCGCGAGGCGGACCTCCGCCTCGCGCACGGCGGCCATGACGGGGGTACGGCCCGTGGGGTCGCGGTAGACGCCGAGGACGAGGTCCAGGCGCTCGGGCCGCTCGTCGGCGGCAAACGCGGCGGTCAGGTCCCACAGCGGGTCGGTGGGCGGCGGCGGGAGGAGCTCAAGCATGGGCGGGAACCTTGGGTCGTGGGCGTCGGTTGGCGAGGACGACGCCGGCGGTGATGAGGGGGACGCCGAAAAGCACGGCGGGGCTCGGCGTCTCCCCGAGGAGGGGGATGGCCAGCAGGACGACGGCGACGGGGCTGAGGCTGCCGCCGACGGAGCTGCGCTCCGCGCCGAGCCTGCGGATGGCGACCGCGTACAGCAGGCCGGCGCACAGGCCGACTCCGAGCCCCTGTACGACGAGGAACAGGGCGATGTCGCTGCCCGCGGCGTGCGCGAGGCCGGTCGGCAGGACACCGGTCAGGACCAGGGCCCCGATGATCGCGAACGACGGCAGGCACAGCAGGCCGATCGATCCGACGGGGTCGAGGGCGACGTCCCGCAGGCCCACCGTGTAGAGGGCCCACAGGCCGCTGGCCACCAGGAGCGTGCCGGCACCCTCCAGGACGTCCGCGTCCACGGGGACGACGTAGCGCCAGACGAGGGCGGCCACGCCGGCCGCGATCAGCGCGAGCCCGGCCGCCTGCGTGCCCCTGGGGGCGCCGTGTCCGCGGGCGGCCATCAGCGCCGAGACGAACAGCGGCACCATCCCGGGGACGATCGAACCCACGAAGGCCGCCGAGGTCAGGGACCCCCCGTGCATGGCCGCCAGGAAGAACGGCACCCCCGCACCGCAGACGATCTTCAGGGCGGGACCCGGCCGGACCGCCGCGATGCTGTGGCGGCGCCGCCACAGCGCGGGGAGCAGGATGACGAGCGGGACGCCGAAGCGCAGCAGGGCGGCGTCGGCCGGCAGCAGGGTCGAGGCGCTCAGGGCCCGGGCGCTGAGCGCGAACGCGGCCCAGATCGACACGGTCACCAGCAGGGCCAGGACGCCCTCGGTCTGCGGGGACGGCCTGCGCCGGCCCGTCCGGGAGGAGAGCCTGCGCCGGCCGGGGTGACCGGCCGGCGGGCCCGCCGTCGGGGGAGGCGCGGTCGCCCCGGTGATGTGCGTTGCGACCACGGTCGTTGCTCCAGCCGTACCGAAATCGGACCGGTCTGGTCCGTTCACGGGCAACGCTAGGGCCTGGGCCGGGGCAGCCGATTGCCAGTTCTGCCCCTCGGACATACGTTTGGGGCAGGATCTGCCAAGAATCACCGAGGATCCGCAGAGGAGAGGCCATGGACGCAGTCGATCTGCAGATCATCCGGGAGTTGCAGGCCGACGGGCGCCTGTCGAACCAGGACCTGGCCGACCGCGTCCGGCTCTCCCCGTCGCCCTGCCTGCGCCGCGTCCGGCGCCTGGAGGAAGCGGGCCTCATCCGCGGCTACACGGCCATGGTCGACCAGGTCGCCTTCGGGCTCCCGGTCACCGTGTTCGTCCGGATCCGGCTGGAGCGCCACACGGCGGAGGCGGTCCGGCTCTTCGAGGAACACGTCGCGGTCATCGAGCACATCCAGGACTGCTACCTGATGGCGGGCAGCAGCGACTACCTGCTGCGCGTGGTCATCGAGGACCTGGAGGCGTACGAGGCCCTGGTGCGCCACCGGATCCACGCCATCCCCGGCATCGCCTCGATCGAGTCGAGCTTCGCGTACGGCAGCGTGAAGCAGTCCCGTACGTACCCCCGTCCTTCCTCACGCTCCCCCCGGGCCTCAGCCCAGCGATGAGTCGGACGGGACGACGACCCCGTACAGGTCGGCGATCGTCGCGAGGGCGGCTTGGTGGACCTGTTCGGCGGACAGGTCGGCGACGGCCGTGCCCAGGGGCCGGCTCGCGCAGGCGTCGGCGACCACGGTGGGCTGGTTGCCCCGCAGGAACGCGCCTTCCACGGTGAAGCCCACGCACATGTGGGTCATGAACCCGATGACGATGACGTCCTTGTGGCCGGCGGCGTCGAGGTGCTCGCCCAGGTCGGTGCCGACGAAGGCGTTGGGGGCGGCCGTCTTGACGACGACGGTCTCGCCCTCGGCCGGAGCCACGCTCGGGTGGATGCGGCCGATGTCGGCCCGGATGTCGTAAGGGGTGCCCTCGCCGCCGTCGTGCTGGACGTGGATGACCTTCGTGCCGGCCTCCCGGGCCCTGGCCAGCAGTGCGGCGGCGGACTCGAGCGCCGCCTGCCAGCCCGTCAGCTCCAGCACGCCCCGGGTGTAGGTGTTCTGGTAGTCGACCAGGACCAGCGTCGCATCGGCCAGGGAAGCCGGGGTCCGGTCGAGGCCGCCCAGCTCGCGCAGGGTGGTGGTCGCAGACATGGAAGTACCGTCCTCGGGACTCGTAGGGGAGGTCGGGGCCACGATCGGTGGGCCCGTGTGGAACGCTATGGGCCACCGAAGGTGTCGGCAATGTCATGCGACTTGCAGATACGGACATCGCGTCAGCCCCGCCGAACGGAGACCAGGTTGAGCACCCCCGGACGCCTCGTCGTCGTCGTCCTCTTCGACGGCGTCGACCTGCTGGACGTCACCGGCCCGCCGGAGGTCTTCTCCCTGCTGCGGCGCGAGGTGGGCGGGGCGGCCGGCTACGACGTCGTCCTGGCCGCCGAGACCACGGATCCCGTCACCACCTCAGCCGGGGTGCGCATCCTTCCCGATGCCACCTTCGAGGAGGTGGCGGGAAGGAGCATCGACACCCTCCTGGTGCCGGGGGCGGTAGAGGCCGACGGCCAGGGCCGCGTACGCGCCGTGAGCGATCCCGCCGTGGTCGGCCGGGTCAAGGCCCTGGCCGGGCGGGCCCGGCGCGTCGCATCGGTCTGCGTGGGGGCCCACGTCCTCGCGGACGCCGGACTGCTGGACGGCAAACGCGCCACGACCCACTGGTCGACCGCACGCCAACTCGCCGCCGAGCACCCCTCGATCGAGGTCGACGCCGATCCGATCTTCATCCGCGATCAGGACGTGTGGACGGGCGCGGGCATCAGCGCCTGCCTCGACCTGTCACTGGCCCTCGTGGCCGACGACTTCGGCGAGTCCGTCGCCCTGCGCATCGCCCGGCAGCTGGTGATGTACCTGAAGCGGCCCGGCGGGCAAAGCCAGTTCAGCGTCCCGCTCGAACCCGTCTCGACGACGCGTCGCGTCGAGGACCTGCGCCACCACATCACGCGCAGCCTCGCCGAGCCGCTCACGGTCACCGACCTCGCCGCCCACGCCCACGTGAGCGAACGGCAGTTGACCCGGATCTTCAAGACGGAACTGGGCACGACCCCGGCGGCCTACATCGAATCGGCGCGCGTCGAAGTGGCGCGCCACCACCTCGAGTCCACGGACGCCACCCTCGAACGCATCGCGTCCGCCTGCGGCTTCCACACGACCGACACCCTCATCCGGGCCTTCCGCCGGCGGCTCGACACGACCCCGACGGAATACCGCAACCGGTTCCGCACCTCCCCGTAGGCCGGCTCAGGGCGCTTCCCCGACGACCGCCGCGAAGGCCGCCCAGGCCTTGTCGTCGAAGAGCACGAACCGCACCTCTTCCACCGCCGTGCGGGCCGCCCGTACGGTCTCCACCGCGATCCGCGCGCCGTCGTCCATGGGCCACCCGTAGATTCCGGTGGAGATGGCCGGGAAGGCGACGGTACGGGCACCCAGTTCGTCGGCGACCCGCAGGGACTCCCGGTAGCAGGACGACAGCAGCTCCGACCGGTCCTCCTCGCGCGACCAGACCGGGCCCACGGTGTGGATGACGTGCTCGGCCGGGAGCCGGCCGGCGGTGGTGGCGACGGCCTTGCCCGTCGGCAGGCCCTTGCCGTAGTGCGAACGGCGCAGGTCCTCGCAGGCGGCGAGGATCTCCGGGCCGCCGCGGCGGTGGATGGCGCCGTCGACCCCGCCGCCTCCGAGCAGGGAGGAGTTGGCGGCGTTGACGATCGCGTCGGCCTTCTCGGCGGTGATGTCACCGCGGACCAGGGTGATGCGGACCATCAGGTGTCCCTCCTCAGGTGGCGCCACACGGCCTTGGCGGCGTTGTGGCCGGACATCCCGTGCACCCCGGGGCCGGGCGGGGTCGCCGAGGAGCACAGGAACACGGCCGGGTGGGTGGTCGTGTACGGGGAGAGCGTGAGCTTGGGGCGCAGCAGCAGCTGGAGTCCCGAGGCGGCGCCGCAGGCGATGTCCCCGCCGACGTAGTTGGGGTTGCGGGCGGCGACCTCGGGCGGGCCGGCCGTGGCGCGGGCCAGGACCAGGTCGCGGAAGCCCGGTGCGAACCGCTCCAGTTGGCGTTCGACGGCGTCGGTGAGGTCGCCCTGCCAGCCCTTGGGGACGTGGCCGTACGCCCAGAACACGTGCTTGCCCTCGGGTGCGCGGCCGGGGTCGACGAGGCTGGGCTGGGCCGTGATGAGGAAGGGCGTACGGGGGACCCGGCCGCCCGAGGCCAGTTGCAGGGCGGCGTCGATGTCGCGGGCGCGGGGGCCGATCTGGACGGTCCCGGCCCGGCGCGGCTCCTCGGCGGTCCACGGGACGGGACCGTCGAGCGCGTAGTCGATCTTGTACACGGCCGCGCCGTACCGGTAGCCGTCGTAGGCGCGCCCCAGGCGGGCGATGCGGGCCAGCGCGGTCGGCGAGGTGTCGAAGACGTAGGCGCGGGCGGGCGGGAGGTCATCGAGCCGTTTGACCTCGAAGCCGGTGTGGACGGCGCCGCCGAGGTCGCCCAGGTACCGGGCCAGGGCGTCGGAGATCGACTGCGAGCCGCCGCGCGGCATCGGCCAGCCGTTCTCGTGCGCGGCCAGGGCGAAGACCAGGCCGACGGCGCTGGTGGCGATCCCGTCGAGCGGGGCGATGACGTGCGCCACCAGCCCCGCGAACAGCGCACGGGCCCGCTCGTCGCGGAAGCGGCGCAGGAGCCAGGTGGAGGGCGGCAGCCCGGCGAGCCCGAAGCGGGCCAGGGTGACGGGGTCGCGGGGCAGCGCGGTGCCGGGCAGCGACATGAAGTCCCGGGCCAGGGTGTCCCACCTGCCGAGGAACGGCTCGACCAGGCGCCGGTAGGCACCGGCGTCGCGCGGCCCGAACGACGCCGCCGTCTCGGCGACCGAGCGGGACAGGACGGACGCGGTGCCGTCGTCGAAGGGGTGCGCCATGGGCAGCGGGGCGTGCAGCCACTCCAGCCCGTACCGCTTCAGCGGCATCGTCGCGAAGACGGGCGAGCCCACGCCGAGCGGGTGCACGGCCGAGCAGGGGTCGTGGCGGAAGCCGGGGAGGGTGAGCTCCTCGGTCCGCGCCCCGCCGCCGACCGTGTCCGCGGCTTCGAAGAGGGCCACCGAAAAGCCCCGCCGGGCCAGCTCGACGGCGGCCGTCAGCCCGTTGGGCCCCGCCCCCACCACGACCGCATCGAGAATCGACGGCACTTGCGACTCCTTCGTCCGGCGGCGCCACCGCCCCCAGGATATTCCGGCCTGGCAGGCGCTAGGGGGTGTCTGACGGAGGTCCGCGGCGTCGCGGTGCCCGGCACGCACTCTCGCCGCACCGGCCGAAAGCCCAAGTACGTCCAGTACGGG